>JAPLHG010000054.1 GCA_026389745.1 Chloroflexota bacterium
GATGCTGTTAACCACACGTTTATGGTCAAATATCCTGCCCTGAATTGAATTGGCACTTCCTAAAAATGTAGAAAAGGCGAGATCAATAGAATGAGGCCAAAAGCCTTGGTTCCTGGGAATTGTTTTGCCCCCTACGCCAACGATGTCATCATGGAATTCGTTTACTAGATTATGTAACCAGTCTTTATGAGGAATACATGATGCATCAGTAAAGGCAACATATTCGCCTTCTGCGTTGTCTATTCCAACCTGCCTAGCTCCGCCTCTAGTATGGCAATCCTCATAAACAACTTTGACGGGGAATTTTTTCGCATTTTCAACAGTGCCATCGGTAGAATGACCATCAACGACAATTATTTCAAATGGTATTATAGATTGGTTCAAAAGAGCATCCAAACAAGTGCTGATTTTGTCAGCTTCATTATATGCCGGAATAATTACTGATATTTTGGGATTATTCATGTTATGACCTTAATACCTAATAGTTATAATGATATCAACTCAATGATCATCTAAAAACAAAATATTTTTCGCTAGAACTATTTTATTAAGACCGACAATCAGTCTGACCACCTTGTCGGAACAGTTCTCAACCTGGTAATTATATAGACAATATCTTTATATTTCATAATGAGTCTTTCATAAAAACGATTTGTCTAATATTCAACGTCTTTGATAATATTACTCCAGTTTTCCGCAAACCAGCTATACACTTCCTTCACACCATCCTCAAACTTCTTTTGAGGTTCATAATCCAATAACTTATTCGCTTTATCTATGGAAGAAAGCAGCCTAGTCTTAACATCCCAATCCCTCCGGGGAACAAACTGGATACCGGCTTTATTCCCAGTAGTTTCATTGACCAGATTGGCCATATAGCTTACTCTGTGTTCTTTCCAGAGCCGAGATTAAAAGCTTCCCCGATGGCTTTTTCTTCTATACCCATCGCCAGTAATCCACGTACTACGTCATCAACATAGGCCCAATCCCTAGTCTCAGTACCATCGCCGGTTATCGGTAAAGCCTGACCATTCATTGCACAGTACATAAAATTCGGAATTACATTACGGTATTTACCCGGTACCTCTCCCTGGACCAAAGTTACATCCGATTTTTCAGACGTAAGAACTTTTCAATACCGATTAGTATTTTAGCCGTTTGTTCCGCATGAGAAGCGGAGCCGACTTCCAAGTTATATTTGGCCGCTGGGAGCTTCAGTTGATCGAAGAAGACCCTGTCCATGTTATAGGAATAATGCTGACCTGTATGCACAATAAAGTAGTCAGCATCTTTTCCCCCTAATCCTCTTATAACTGGGGACATTTTTGTTATTTCTGGCCGGGTCCCCAATACCACTGAAATTTTCAAATTAGTTCACCTTTTTGAAAGCATACTTTAATCGGATTTTAATCACTGAAAAAGCCACGCTCATACCATGAAAAATAGCTTTGGTATTAAGATGTGAATTATTGTTTTCATACGAGCAGGTGATGGGTATCTCTTGAATCCGGTGGTTCTTTTTCCGGAGTTTTTCCAGAATCTCAATGCCGCTGCTCATGCCGTTTTCTGAAATCAACATGTTTTTAATTATTTTTTTGTTATAGGCTCTGAAACCACTCTGTGAATCACTGACTTTTGTTTTTGAACCGATGTTCCAGAGAAAAGTGATTACTCCAATACCAAATTTCCGGTAGCCAGGCATCTTCTGTTTTCCATCTATAAATCTAGAGCCAATCACCAAATCAGCTTTATCAAGCATTATCGGAGATAAAAGCTGAGATATTTCATCCGGGTTATGCTGGCCGTCACCATCAATGATTACAAGAATATCCGCATCCTGGGATCTACCCGCTTCAAAACATGAGCGCAGCGCGCCGCCATAGCCTTTGTTTTGAGGGTGTTTAACCACCTTAACTCCAGCTTTTCTGGCAATTTCTGCCGTCTTATCTGTTGAGCCATCATCAATAACTATTACTTCATCTACATGTTTTTTGGTTTTGGCTACTACATCTGCAATATGATCCTGGGTATTAAAGGAGGGAATAGCTGCCACAATTTTAAGTTTAGTTTCTTTAGACACGCTTATTGTAATTTTATTAGGCACCTAAGCTCCTTTTAAAAGGTTATTGCCAAAACTCTTGATGGTCTCTATGACACCTTTTTCAATATTGTATTGAGGGTTGTAGCCGAATGAACGCGCCCGGCTGATATCCGCTAGACTGTGTTTAACATCCCCAGCTCTGGTTTTTTCATATTCGGGTTTTATCTCGGGCCTATTCAGTATTTTTAATATCATCTGAGTGAGCTGATTTAGGGTAATTTTCTCTCCGCGACCGATATTAAAGACGCCATTGGCCTGGCTCTCTGCTGCCTGGATATTAGCCGCAACTACATCTTTCACGAAAGTAAAATCCCGGGATTGTTCGCCATCGCCGAAGATAACAGGGGATTTGCCTGCTGTAATACTCTGGATGAACTTGGGGATCACCGCCGCATACTGGGAATCCGGATTCTGGCGAGGACCGTAGACATTAAAATACCTGAGACAGGCGGTGGGCAGACCGTAGACTTTATTAAATACCACACAGTAATGTTCCGCTGCCATCTTGTTTACAGCATAAGGCGACTGAGGGTCGGGCGTCATATCCTCTTTCTCGGGTAGAGTGGCGGTATCACCGTAAACTGAGGAGGAAGAGGCAAATACTACTTTTTTAACCATATTGTCCCTGGCGGCTATCAATACATTTAAAGTGCCCGTGACATTGGCTTCATGTGAGGACATTGGATTATCTATGCTGCGGGGCACGCTGGGGATTGCCGCTTCATGAAATATATAATCCACACCTGAGAATATCTTTTGCAGGAGGGGTAAATCAGTGATGCTGCCCTGGATGAAATCAACTTGCGAGTTTCCAGTTTCCAGTTCGCAGTTCCCGGTCACGTTAGGGGATACCAAGTATTGAATACCCAGGAGATGTTTGATATTTTCTTTTCTTCCAGTGGACAGATTATCCAGTATCGTCACCTGCCAGCCGCGATTGACACATTCATCTGCTATGTGGGAACCGATGAAACCAGCGCCGCCGGTGACTACTACTTTGATTGTCTTTGAGTTACTAGCCATAATACTCTTTTTCATTCCACCCCCTCTCTTTTATTCTCTCCCTCTGGAGGGAGCGAGTGAGGTGGTCCCCGTCATTAGGACAGCAAAGGGGCTAAGTCAAGGTAGTGTCCTGCGGCTTTCATGGTACCCAGTGTTAAGGATTATATCATACTACAAAACTTAAGTATTTGAAGTAGTCGACGAAGTTGGCAATAATCCGTTCCATCTCCAGCGAGGTCAGGTGAAGGTTAATAGTGTATTTAATAATTTACTTTACAGTAACTGATTTTGCCAAATTGCGGGGTTTGTCAGGGTCCAATCCTCTAGCGAGCGCCGAGTGATAGGCTAGTAGTTGGAGGGGAATTGTTGTGACTAGCGGATAGAGTACCTCGTCAACCTTTGAGATCATAATACAATCATTGAAAACCGACTCAGCTGAATTCGAAATCCCGATAATATGTGCACCACGAGCTTTTGCTTCCATGATGTTAGTGATGGTATCGGTGAATGTGTAATCCGTAGGGCAGATAACTACTACGGGTGTGCCATTATCAATCAGAGCCAAAGTACCATGTTTTAGTTCTCCTGCCGGCATACCCTCGGCATGAACGTAGCTAATTTCCTTTAGTTTTAAAGCTCCCTCTCCAGCCATGGCGAAATTAATTCCTCTCGCGAGAAAATAAAAATCCTCTCTTTCCTTTAACCTATTTGCGATGCCGGGTATACGCGAGGAGTGACGAGGTAAATCAGCCTCAACCAAATCTGACACGTCTCTCAGCATTCCCCGCCCCTTTTCGAGAGTGCCATCCATCGCGAACGCGAGTAAATATAACAAACAGAGTTCTGCCATAAATGATTTTGTGGCAGCGACTCCGATTTCAGGCCCACCATTGAGGCATAGTACCTTATCACTCATTCTAGCCAGAGATGAACCCGCTACATTCACCAGAGAAAATACTGTGGCTCCATTAGTTTTGGCCTGTTTAACTCCATCTAACACATCGGCCGTTTCTCCGCTTTGTGAAAGTGCAATCACCAACGTCCTCTTATCAACTGACTCAGAGAAATAGCCAAATTCTGAGCCCAATATTACATCACTAAAGACGTGACCGATCTTGGAAAAAGCGTAACGGCCAATAAGAGCTGCGTTTCGAGAGCTGCCACAGCCAACGAACACAACCTGTCGAGCTCTTAGGATCTCGATAGCCATACGGTTTATCAGATTGTTATCCTGCATGATTGACTGTCGTATAACTTGTGGCTGTTCTTCGATTTCCTTGAGCATGTAGTAATCGTAATTGCCCTTGGTTCCTGCTTTCCATTCCCATTGTATTTGGGTGACTTTCTGGGTTAGTTCTTCGTGATCTTCGTTATAAACGGTCACTTTATCTTTAGTAATGACAGCCCTTTCATTGTCTTCAAGAAAGATGACATTTTTGGTGTATGGTAAGAAGGATAGAGCATCACTACCGATATAGTTACTTTTTACCCCCAGCCCGATAACGAGAGGACTTTCTTTCCTGACCGCAACCACTTTCTCCGGTTCCAGCATCGATACTGCGAGGATGGCGTAGGATCCTTTAAGTTCTCTGGCGGCCGCGAAAACAGCCCGTTCAAATGTCAAACCGGAATCTATATATTCACGAATAAGGTGCGGGATCACTTCGGTATCCGTATCCGAAATAAATTTATATTTTCTCGAGAGCCGTGCTCTTAGTTCTACGCAATTTTCAATGATACCGTTATGCACTACGGCGATCTGGTTTTTGTCATCGCAATGCGGATGAGCATTTTCCTTGGTCACTCCCCCGTGAGTTGCCCACCTCGTATGGCCAATACCGACGTGTCCTACAAGGGTATCAATTTTACATGCTTTAATGACATCGGCGAGTTTGCCTTTATCTTTGGCCAGGATGATGATCCCATCGTTGAGAATGGCCACACCGGCCGAATCATAGCCGCGGTACTCCAGCCTGGCAAGCGCGCCGGATAATACAGCCGCCGCTGGTTCGTCGCCGACATAACCAATCAAACCACACATGAAATCACTCCTACCTTAATAGAATTAAATGACAAAAACTATTAACAAATGTTAAATTTGTTAGAATGTGTCTATAATATTGTATTAAATATCCTTTGTCAACACAGTTGACGGCTGGATAATTGAACCGGGGCTAATTTTTACTCCCGGCATGAGGCTGACATTGATGCCGGTCCGGCAGTTATTGCCGATGATAGCTCCCAATTTATTCAAGCCCGTATCCAAGGGTTTGTGGTTAACTCGGACCCGGATATTCTTTTCAGAAAAGAGCCAGTTAGCAGTGATCGTCCCGGCGCCGAAGTTACAGTGCTCACCAACTACCGAATCACCGATGTAATTCATATGGAACCAGCAGCCTGCATCGATATACGATCCTTTAATTTCTGTACCAAAACCGACAACGCAATTAGCCCCCAGGTGACTATAATCCCTTATGAGAGTACTGTTGCCAACGATGGTTCCGGGACCGATGTAAACCGGACCGCGCACGACCGCATTCTCCAGAACCCGGGCATTATCTTCGATAATGACCTTCCCGTCGATCACCGCCCGGTCTGAGATCTGAGCCGTGGGTGAAATATGTCCTTCTGCACGGTCGAGATAATAACGGACCCTGTTCAATATTTGCCAGGGGTATTTGATTGCCTGCCAACCATCTGAGTAGGGGACAACACGGATGTGTTGTCCGTTTTTACACATGGCTCCGAGGGCTTGCTCGTAGGCGTCATCGCAGTTTGTTTGCACACCGGAGATTTCTTTAAGCAGCGCCTTGGGGTCACGATGATAATGGACTAGCAGGTTGACCATATCGGAAGGTTCATTACCTTCACCCGGTTTCTCCACAATATCTGTCAGTTCCCCGCGCTCATTGGTAACCAGATAACCTCCCGGGAAATATTCTTTCACCTTATAACCCAGGATGCAGCTATCAGCCTTATTTTTCCCCTGGCCAGCCAATAAAGCATTATAAGCCGTCATTTCGAAGATGTCATTGGGGTTAACGATAATCAATTCACTATCCAACAGATGGGCGGCACTATCGAGGGCATGGGCAATGCCCAGTGGTTTTTCTTGTCGTACATACTCAAAGGAAATTCCGGGAGAAGAGTCGGTTATCTGCCTGATTTTCTCTTCATTTTGGGGGTGACATACTATAATTACTTTTTTCAATCCAGCTTTATAAACTAGACCAAGTTGGTGTTCCAGCAGTGTTTTTCCCAAGAATTTAAATAGGAATTTATCTTCGGTCAAGGGTAACATCCGCTTCCCGACGCCACCGCAGAGAAACAATACTTTAATATCCGTCATCTTGCATAATCCTGTACAATGTCACCGGCTTTCGACAGCATTTTTTCAGTGTCAGATTCCGACAACGACTCCGCGATTATTCTTATAATTGGTTCGGTACCACTAGGTCTGATAAGTAGCCAACCGTTTTCAAAGTCGATTCTTACCCCATCAATAGTGTTAACGCTACCTTTCCCAAGGAGTTCGTGATTTTTCGTAATGTGGTTCAAGACGTCCAATTTTTTGTCGTTGGGGCAAGCGATCTTTTGCTGCCGTTTGAAAAGGGGCGGAATTCCTTGGAAAAACTCGCGTATTTCGCCGACATCTTCAATGCTCTTCAATAGTGTCAACACTGCACAGATAGAATCAGGAAAATAACCGTGATCGGGGTAGATATAGACGCCAACCGGTTCCACCCCGATCGCCGCCTTCGTGTCACGAGCTAGATAGGCAACTGGCACATCGCCAACAATACCTCTGATAACTTCAACTCCTAGCGGTCCCAGAGCTATGTCCAGTAATCTACCGGCCTCCACCGTCGTGGCTACTCGTTTTTTACCGCTAGCCTTGACTTCCAGGGCAGCCATAAAAGTCACCGCTTCATCGAAGCCGATAAAGCCATGTTTATCCATAAAAACAACCCTATCAGCGTCACCATCAAAGCAAATTGCCAGATCAGCCCGATTCGATTTCAGAAATTCATATGTTTTTCCCAGGGTGTCCGGACGAGGTTCTGGGTTCCTGCCGGGAAATGTTCCGTCGGCAACATCATTGATCGGGAAGATTTCTAGACCTAATTCCCAAAACAAGCCGCTGACAAATTTAGAGGCGGCACCATTTCCGGAATCAATCACTATTCTGAACCGTTTTTTAAAACTATCGAAACGGCAATTGCTTTTAACATAATCGTAATAGCGTCGTCTTATACTCAGATCCCTCATATAATCACAGGCAATGCCTTCACGAAAAATTTGTTGGTTATAGATATCTTCGACTACTTGCTCTTGTCTGCGGCTGTAACCGATACCATCCGCGTTGAAAAATTTAAACCCATTATATTCCGGAGGGTTATGCGAAGCGGTTACCATGATACCGACATCCACCCCCATTTCTTTAGTAATAAAAGCTAGCACCGGAGTTGGGAATATTCCCAATAACGATGGGTCGTTCCCATAAACTTGATAACCGGTGTCTATCACATGCATACCACTGGCCATCATCCCCATAATAAATGTTGTTTTTGCATCGATCCGTGATTCCCTGCTGTCAGTAGCGATCAACGCGCGTGCGTGCGGCGGTAGACTAGTTGCAACCGCCATTCCCAGATTAAATATTAACCCGCAGTCCAATTCCTGATGCATGATACCGCGAACGCCGCTTGTACCGAATAATTTTTTGGGGATTGACTTTTTACCTACGGTTGCCACAAAGCTCCTTAGCAGATGAAAACCAAATCTTTATAAATTTTCTCACAAGCTGAAATTTATTATTTTGTGTGCGAGATCATACATCAATTTACACCACTCACACTTTTTCGTCCCTGATAGTATTGTCTGGCAACCAGCGCTCTTACCTGCTTGAATATCTGACAGATTATCGCCTATCATCCAAGACTTCCTCAGGGTAGTCTAAGGTGTATGACATGGATTCTCCTATTTGTCCGCTATCAAGTATTAACCAGTATTTTGGCACCGTCTCGGTCAAAGTGGAACCTTTCCCATCTTAAACCGGCTTTCTGGAGTGCGCCAATCAACTTCGGTTTGCAGCCGTTGTGGCAATAGAAAAGCAAGAAACCCCCTCCGCCCGCCCCGATGAGTTTGCCGCCCACGGCGCCATTCTTTAGAGCGATATCGTAGCATTCGTCTATCTTCGGATCAGACATTCCCGCGGAACGCTTTTTCTTGTTTTCCCAATGCTCGTGAAAGAGCTCACCGATGATATCGACATTCCCGTTCTCTAAATACTTACGGGTGAGCAGGCCGATTTCTTTGGTCTTATGCAAGTTCTGAATCATCGCGGCATCCTCGGCTTTGCTCTTGTTATCCTGGTCGAGAAGAATCTCAGATGCGCTTCTCTCTCCCCCGGTAAAAAATAGTAACAAGTTATTCTCTAACTGGTCGAGCATGTCACTGGAAATCCTCAGAGGTTCCACGAGGACATCACCGTTTTTTTCGAAAGTAAGGCAGGTAAGACCGCCAAAAGCGGCCATATACTGGTCCTGTTTGCCGATAGGTTCGCCTAAAATGCCAATTTCGATTTTGCAGGCTTCTTCAGCCAGTTGTCTCTGAGTCACGTAATCTCTTTTATAAGTATGCAAAGCATTCAATAAGGCAACGGTAAAGGTAGAAGAAGAACCTAACCCGGAACTGGCTGGAACGTCTGCCGTAGAGTGTAATTCAATCCCGGCGGTAATATCCATCAGACGCAAAGCGGCTTTAAAAATGCGATGCTGTATTTCATCGATTTTATCCACCACTTCCATTTCCGAATAACTTAGCCGAATGCTTTCATAGAATCGCCGGTTTGCCAGAATGGTGCAATATTTATTGATTGCCCCGGCAATTAAAAACCCGCCGTACTTGGAATAATAGGATTCCAGGTCGGTCCCGCCGCCGCCTAAAGTAATTCTGGTGGGTGCTCTCGAAAGTATCACCTGTTACTCCGGATAAATTCAGTACGTTCTTTAAGCCCGTTAACCGAGCCGATTTCATAGAACCGGTCTTTTACTTCATAGGCAAGTAGTTCTTTTTTAGCAATCAATTTTTGAAAGACTCCCTCTAAGCCGTAAACGGTGTTTTTCGGGATTAATTATAGCACTTTTTGAATAAAGTCAACCCGTAATCGATGTGTACCATATCACCGCCGGTATTCTTCTTACCATATCTTGTGACAATTCCGCCTCCGATAGGGGTGTTACTGCGGTCGTGTAAATCACAATTTCTACCTTTTTGTTTTGTAAACAATTGTAAAGGATAACCTCTTACTAAACTCTTACCAAAAAAGGAAGCTAAAAATTGACCGGAGGTGCCAAAATTTCGGTTTTGAACAAAATTTATGATGACCCCCATTACGGCGATGCAGTATAATGATAAAAATGTCCGAAACAAACACTAGGGGGAAACAATGCTAAATAGAATATTACGGTTCTTAAGGCTAAAGAGGGTCGTGGTGGCTACCGGCGGCGGATTCGACCCTTTGCATGAAGGACATATCAGGTTGCTTAAGGAGGCGAAGAAACTGGGTGATGTTCTGGTAATTATGCTCAATAGCGATGAGCAGCTGATACAGAAAAAGGGTAAAACATTTTATCCTTCACAGGTTGAGCGTAAAGAGATCGTGGAGAGCATTAAATATGTGGATAAAGTGATAATCGACCCGGGCAAGGATGTCACTTGCGAAGAAGCGCTAAAACTGGTTAAGCCCGACATCCTGGCAAAAGGCGGGGATAGAAAATCTGGCAGTATGCCGGAAATAGAGTTGAATGTCTGTAAGGAGATCGGCTGCTCGATAGTTTACAACGTCGGCGGGGGGAAAATACAATCCAGCTCCTGGTTGATAAAACGAAACAAGGGTAGCAAATAAACGTTACCGGATGGAAGGGTTCCTCTCTTCTCATAATAAGGTGTATTTTACCCCGAACAAGACTGAAAAACCATTAATGGTAGGCTATAGTATGGCATGAGCCCGGGCATCTGTAGCAGATAAAAAGGGGAGTATCGGGTTGGGAAAGTAGTAGATAAACCTGTCAAGGTTGAGAAATCCCGGGTAGTGTATCAATTTGAAAGAAGCAATCTGTGGCGGCCAGATGTTGAAGTTTATCCGGCGTAATAGTATCATGCATCTTGGTACAATAAATCGAGGAGTAGCATGATATGGGGGAGCATAACCATCCTAATCGCGGTCCGGTATCAAAATCCACAGAGGATTTCAGTAAATACTGTCGAGATATTCCCGACTTTCCCAAAAAGGGTGTCGTCTTCAGGGATATTTCGGGCCTTCTGAAGAACGGACCTGTCTTCAAGCGTGCTATCGATGAAATTGCCCGTCATTATCGTAGACGATTGACGCGGTGATCAGTATCGAGGCAAGGGGTTTCATCGTCGGCGCCGCGCTTGCCTACCGTTTAGGAAGTGGTTTAGTGCCGGTGAGAAAGAAGGGTAAACTACCGTGGCGGGTTTACCGGAAGGCATATAGCTTGGAATA
The DNA here is from genome assembly GCA_026389745.1 of Chloroflexota bacterium. Taxonomy (GTDB): domain Bacteria; phylum Chloroflexota; class Dehalococcoidia; order Dehalococcoidales; family Fen-1064; genus Fen-1064. The sequence goes on from JAPLHG010000054.1 coordinate 10,635, forward strand.
CGGGCAGGACCAGTTAGAAATTCATCAAGATGGTATTGAGCCCGGGAAAAACGTCCTGATTGTTGACGACGTAATTGCGACCGGTGGCACGATTGAGGCCGTCGCCGAACTCGTAAAAGAGATGAAGGGAAATATTATTGGCGCTGCCTTCCTCATTGAGTTGACCGAGCTTAAGGGAAAAGAAAGAATCAAGGATATCCCCGTTTTTTCATTGATCAAATACTAATCGAGCGAAGGCCCGCACTGACGACCTTTAATGACACTCCCTGGCGTTAAAATGCAGGGAAGAGTGTTATCTTCAAGACTTGGCCACAACAGGCGAATTTCGCCCCTATTCAGAGTAGGTATCAGTGCTTTCCCTAGTTATCGGGATGTATGTTAACCCATAATAAAAATCATTATGGGAAACAGTCCAGAGTCTCCATGCTGTTTATTTCCTGAAGCGCTTTACCGGTGACTGCAGGTAGGAGCCAGTTTTTGAGGCAAAGTTCGATATTTGTTTATGTGCTTCTGAGCTACATTGAGGACATTTGGCAGGCTTATCAGCCTTATTGAAGGGACGTACCAACTCAAACTCCTTCTCACACTTGGTGCAGAGGTACTCATATATGCCATCATGTTAATCCTAAACTAATCTTTATAGCTCTATCTACTGATAACATTGTATCATTTGATAAGTGACCTAGTTTATCACCTAATACCATCTTATCAATAGTCATAATAGCTGCAAGATTAATACAACTACCAGCTTTAAGCCCACCTTCGTCTTTGTCCAATCTGACCATAAATGGAAATGGTTTTGGCTCAGATAATGTGATTGCAGCTACAATAACAGTTGAGACAATAGTCGTTGGGGAATATATATTACCTTTATCATTTTGAATAATTAGGGTTGGTCTTTTTCCTTTTCGCTCACTTCCCCTACCGCCAGCCCAATCAACTATATATACGTCTCCCCTAATTACGCTTGGCATCGTTCTGAATCTGAATTAGATAACATCGCTTTAGAACCAAGGTTAAAAGTCTTTTTGGCAAATTCTAAGTTTTCCTTAGCCATAGTCTTATAACCTTCAGCTAAAATGTCTTCTTGTTCTACTTTTTTAGATTTAACTATAGAATGAGACGACTTTACATTCAGTTTTACTGTTCTTACCATTGCCATACTACCACCATCCCCACGTCTGATATTGACGTTTAGTAATACCATATGGTATATACTTGGACTACTTCTCTTATTAGGAGGGTTAACCTTACTTAACAGTATCATACAAGTGTTAGGTTTTGTCAAAGCTCTGTGAAATAACTTGGCATTGTTTAACAGAGCAGCGTTCCTACGAGGAGCGCAGTCCTGCCCGTACAGAGAGAACTCAACCGGCCGCCTTCGAAAGTTCTTGGTCGTAAGGACCCTTTAGACAGATTAAGGGGCCGGGA
>JAPLHG010000094.1 GCA_026389745.1 Chloroflexota bacterium
GGATGATAGCCGGATTCGTGCCAGCTTACCCACAATTCATTATTTAATTAATCACCAGGCTAAAGTGATTCTATGCTCACACATGGGTAGACCCAAGGGCGCTCCGGAAGATAAATACAGGCTTGCTCCTGTTGCTAAAAGATTGTCAGAACTAGTCGGTAAGCCGGTGGCAACAACTCGCGACTGTGTCGGACCGGAAGTTGAACAAGCCACCAAAGCATTGAAGAGTGGTGAGCTTCTGCTATTAGAAAATCTGCGCTTTCATGCCGAAGAAGAGAAAAATAGTCCGGAATTTGCTTGTGCTCTAGCCAGTCTGGCGGAAATCTATGTTGATGATGCTTTTGGTACAGCTCACCATGCTCATGCCTCGATTGTTGGCGTTGCTCAGTATCTGCCGGCAGTAGCTGGCTTTTTACTGGAGAAAGAACTGGTGAATCTAGGCGGCATCCTGACCAATCCAGTTCATCCTTTTGCGGCGTTACTCGGTGGGGCTAAGGTGAGTGATAAGGTTGCCCTGATGGAAAACGTGATTGGTAAAGTTGATTATATGCTGGTTGGTGGCGGTATGGCGGCGACCTTCCTCAAATCTGAGGGCTATGAAGTCGGGCAATCGCTGATTGAAACCGACCGAATAGATACTGCCGGTGGTCTGATAAAGAAGGCAAAAGCGAACAAGGTGAACTTAGTCCTGCCGGTTGATGTTGTGATTACGAACGAAGTCAGTGGTAAAGGTTCGTATCAGGTGGTTTCTATCAAAGATGTCCCGAAAGATAAAAAAATTGTCGATGTCGGGCCCAAAACTGTTGAGCTATTTGCTACGGAACTAAAGAAGTGCAAGACTGTTTTCTGGAACGGTCCGATGGGAGTTTATGAAATTCCGCAGTTCGCTAAGGGCACGGTGTCGATGGCGCAGTTGCTGGTGAGCTTGAAGGCATCGACTGTGATTGGCGGCGGTTCTATTGCCGGTATGGTTTACGATATGGGGTTGGCAGATAATATGACCTTTGTCTCCACCGGAGGCGGTGCGTCTATGAGCTTCTTGAGTGGCGAGAAACTACACGGCGTGGAAGTATTGAAAGATAAGAAGTAGGTATATTCGATGATTACTCAGGAAATAGTGAAATCGCTTGCCAGGCAAACGCCCAGCAAAATTGTTATGCTAGTGCTCGACGGAGTCGGCGGATTACCCAAACCGGAAGTGCTCCGGGACATGCGGCTCTTTTTGGCTACGACCCGATTGCTGTCAGCATCGGGCGTGGTGTTCTGGAAGCGGTTGGCATCGATTTTCCCATGGAGCCCGATGATGTTCTGGCGCGCGGTAACTTCTGCACGGTCGATAAAAACGGTGTCATTACCGACCGTCGGGCAGGACGGATTTCCACAGAGTTAAATGCCAGCCTATGTCCTCTACTGGAAATGAAAATAAAGGATGTTCGGGTTCTGGCAGTGCCGGTGAAAGATTATCGCCTTGTCATTGATTTCCGCGGTCCGGGGCTCCGCGATAATGTTTCGGAAACTGACCCACAGAGGGAAGGCTTGTTACCTCTTGAAGTTAAAGCACTTTCGGCAGGAGCGGTCAAGACGGCGAATATTGTTAATCAGTTTGTCGAGCGGGCAAAGAAAATTCTGGCGGACAAACATCCGGCGGATATGGTACTCCTGCGCGGTTTCTCCAAGAAGCCGGAACTGCCCAAAATGGAGGACATTTACAAACTAAAACCGGCGGCGATTGCCACCTATCCGATGTACCGTGGTCTGGCAAGACTCGTCGGGATGGATATTCTGCCGACAGGCACTACTTTTGCCGATGAAATCAAAACCCTGAAAGAGCATTACAATGACTATGATTTCTTCTTCATCCATGTCAAGAAGACCGACGCGGCAGGTGAGGATGGGGATTTTGACCGCAAGGTGAAGGCGATTGAAGAGGTTGACAGTCTTTTGCCGGAGCTTGTGAGTTTGAAGCCGGATGTCATTGTCGTGACCGGCGACCATTCCACTCCGGCGATGCTTAAGGGACATAGCTGGCATCCCGTGCCGACCATCCTTTATTCACAATATTGCCGACCCGATAAGGTTGCCGAGTTTTCGGAATCAGCCTGTCTTCAGGGTGGACTGGGCATTTTCCCAGCGACAAATATTATGCCTCTGGCAATGGCGAATGCCCTGAAACTGAGCAAGTACGGGGCCTAGGGGGGTAATATTCCACTGTCATCGGATTTAGGTTAGAGTTCTAGAAGAGGAAGGGCGAAAAGGACAGGTCGTTGTGCAATGATTGCACTCTCTTTTATTAGTGATAGTTGTCGTTGTAAATCATTTCCAATCAAATGCAATTAGTACCTTTATTTTACCTGTCTTCTGTGCTACATTTTAACTAATTGGACTATTGTTTCATCATAATTGTGTAGGAGAAAGAAATGCGTGTGCCTTTGATTGCCGGCAACTGGAAAATGAATACCAATGTGACTGAAGCCGTAAAGTTAGTCGGAGAAATACGACCATTGATTGAACCAATCAGTAATGTGGAAAAAGTTGTTTGCACGCCGTTCGTCTCACTGACGGCGGTTCGGGAGATGCTCAAAGGAGGCTCCGTTAAGCTCGGGGCACAGAATATGTATTTCGAGGAAAAGGGAGCTTATACCGGTGAGGTCTCGCCTTTAATGCTGTCTGGTCTCTGCGAATATGTCATTTTAGGCCATTCTGAACGGCGGCAGTGTTTTAACGAGACCAATGAAATCATCAATAAGAAAATTCGTGCGGCGCTGAAAGTTGGTCTCAAGCCGATTTTGTGTGTTGGCGAGAGTCTGGCACAGTACGAGGCAGGCAAAACAGAAGCGGTAGTGACCGACCACGTGACGAGTTCATTGAAAGACATCCCGGCATCCGATAATCTCGTTATTGCCTACGAACCGGTCTGGGCAATCGGCACGGGCAAAGCGGCGACAGGCCCGCAGGCGAATAAAGTTATCAGGCTTGTCAGGAAAATTGTGGCAGGATTATACGGCGATAGTTTTGCCCGGAACCTGCGCATTCTCTACGGCGGCAGTGTCACCGGCGATAATATCGCTGAGTTTGTCGGACAGTCGGAAATTGATGGCGCATTGGTCGGTGGGGCGAGCCTTAAAGTTGACCAGTTCGTGAGTATTGTCAAGCAAACCGCGCAAGCTAAGAAATAACAGACTGTCATTGCTTTGAAAATACGGTCTCATAGAAAGGAAAAACCAATATATCTTTGCGAGGGGTGATAGCGACGAAGCAATCTCAGGCGGAACTTAAGCAGACTAGCGTTGTGTATGTGAAGACCGTGGCTTTTGCTGGAACTTTTAGATTGCCACGTCCCGCTCGGGACTCGTAATGACAGTATTGGGGAAAGAATGAACAAGCTGGTAGCAATTGTCGGGCCTACCGGTATCGGCAAAACAAAGCTGGCAATTCAGTTAGCCCGCCGTTTCAATGGTGAAATCGTCAATGCCGATAGCCGTCAAATCTATCGGCATATGAACATCGGCACCGCCAAACCCACGCAAGAAGAGCTATCTTTAATCCCGCATCATTTAATTGACATTATAGAACCTGACCGGGAATTCAGTCTGGCAGAGTATCAGCGGCTTGCTTATAATGCTATTAGTGATGTTCAGACGCGCAGCAAGTTGCCTTTTCTGGTCGGGGGTAGTGGACTTTACGTCTGGGCGGTTTTAGAAGGCTGGCTCGTTCCTGCTGTTCCGCCTGATACCGTATATAGGAAAACTCTGGAGCAGAAGACATCGTCAGGCGGCGCAGATGAACTTTATCAGGAATTAAAGAAGCTCGACCCTGTTGCCGCAGGGAAGATTGACCCACGCAATGTCAGACGTGTCATCCGGGCGCTCGAAGTTAGTAAGAATGCTCCTGTCCCGTTTTCAAAATTGCAGAAAAAACAGCCGCCCCCATTTCAGACGCTAATACTCGGTTTGGCTGCCGACCGCACTGAACTATACCGACGGGCAGATGAGCGCGTAGATGAAATGGTCAGGCATGGTTTTGTTGGAGAGGTGCAGAAGCTGTTGGGACTGGATTACAACCTCAGTCTGCCGGCGATGTCCGGCATCGGCTATCGGGAAATAGGGCAGTACCTGCAGGGAGAAATGACGCTGGACGAAGCTATTTATAAGATTAAGGTTGGCACGCACCGCTTTATCCGCCACCAGTACGCATGGTTCCGCCTCAAAGACGAAAGAATCAAATGGTTTGATGTGGGAAAGGTAAGTGAGGGAGAGATGGAGAAAGTGGTGGGTGGGTTTGTGAAAAGTTAGCTCCGTTTATTGTCATTCCAGCGAAAGCTGGAATCCAGAGTGATGCAGAGATATGCAAAGACAATGAGGTTTCGTATAGCTCGAGTATTTATAAAGCGCTAATACCTAGCTTAATGAGACTTAAGAATACCATTAATGTGTATATTTGAACGTAATGCTTGCCACTCTGGAATAATAATAAATATGATTAGCATAATATTAACCACAATACTAGGACATGACTGTCAGCCTGAGCGTAGCGAAGGGTATTGGGGTGGGGGCCCCACCGCCCCCAGATTCATTCGGTCGTGCCTCCCTCAGAATGGCAGTAGGGTTTGGTGACTGGATTTCAGCCGGAGTTTACCCCGTACGCCGATACGGGGCTGGAATGGACTATCTTAGTATTTGATGTTTAGAAATTATTTCGGATTTAGAGATTAGAATTTGGG
>JAPLHG010000031.1:0-1090 GCA_026389745.1 Chloroflexota bacterium
GATCGACCAGCGTCCCAGTGCTATCGATGAAGAAGTGATGTCGCAACTTGGCACAAAAATTACCTGCCTGCTGGACAACGAGCGGGATATTGATGCAGTGCTGGCAGGTGTTTCCGGTAAGAATGAACTCAAAACCGTACTTGCAAGACTGGCACCGAAACAGCAAGCGCTCATTTTTGGACACGCCGTCCCAATGCCTGTGCCAATAAGAATAAGAGAATGGGGCACGCCAAAGGCTTATGAAGAATTTGCGCACGACGGCGCTGTAAAACAGGCTGAAAAAGACATCAAGGAATTGTTTGAGTGAGCAGAAAGAAAGTCGGATTAGCCTTGGGGGGTGGCGCCGCACGCGGGTTGGCGCATATCGGGGTACTGGAAGTTTTAGAAAAAGAGGGCATTCCGATTGATATGATTGCCGGCACGAGTATGGGTGCCGTTGTCGGTGCCGTTTATTCCAGAACGCGAGATGTCAAATTGATGAGAGAATTGGCGATAACCTTTGGTTCTCAGAAAATAAAATATTTTTCTGATTTCACTCTCCCGAGAACAGGCTTGATAAAGGGACGCAGAATCGAAAACAAGTTGAGGTCAGTTATTGGTAGCGGCATAGGATTCAATGACCTCAGTATTCCCTTTTCCTGCGTGGCAGTCGATATTGATAATGGCGAGGAGGTAATCATTAACGACGGGCCTGTTTGGCAGGCAGTCCGAGCCAGCGCTTTAGTGCCAGTTGTGTTTACCTTAGTGAAATGGCGAGATAGGTACCTGGTCGACGGGGGATTAATGAATCCGGTACCAACAAAAACCGCTCGAGATATGGGAGCCGATTTTGTGATTTCCGTCAATGTGTTACCTTATAAAGCAGAGAGTGATAATAGAGAGCCAAATATCTTTACGGTTATGATGAAGGCCTTTTATATCCTCGATTCTAAGTTTATTGAAACTTCAATCCGCGGAGCTGATGTCGTTATTCAGCCGGATATAGCCCATATTGCGTTTACGGATTTTCAGCGCGCCGAAGAGTGTATTGAGAAGGGTATTGTGGCAACACAGAGTATCATCCCCGAAATTAAAAGCAAACTAGCTCTAC
>JAPLHG010000031.1:1171-14703 GCA_026389745.1 Chloroflexota bacterium
AGCTCTACCCTAATTCCTGACAAGACGAAATATGCAGACTGAATCCCTTCTGACCCGGACAAAAAAATTGCTGGCGAGCTACGGCCTGAGTGCCAGAAAGGGCTTGGGGCAGCATTTTCTGGTTGATGGCGGCGTGCTCAGAAAAATCACCACGGCGGCAGAATTGAATCCATCGGATACTGTCATCGAGGTAGGCCCGGGGCTGGGAGTGTTGACACAGGCACTGGCAAAACAAGTGGGAAAGGTCATTGCCATCGAACTAGACAACAATCTGGCGGAGATTTTAAGAGAGAATTTCAATGATTTGGGCAAGGTCACGGTAGTTAATAAAGATGTATTGAAAATCAATCCGGCGGACCTGCTCGGCAAACAGACCGATTACAAGGTAGTGGCAAATCTGCCTTACTACATAACCTCAGCGGTCATCCGTCATTTTCTGGAGGCTCCAGTCAAACCAAGCCTGATGGTGCTGATGGTACAGAAGGAAGTTGCAAAACAAATTACCGCTCAGCCGGGGGAGATGAGTTTGCTCAGTGTCAGCGTCCAGTTATATGGTAAGCCGACAATGGTAAGCAAGGTATCGGCGCGGTGCTTCTATCCGGCACCTGAGGTGGACTCGGCAATCCTCAGGATTGAGGTTTATCCCCAGTCGAAGATAGCAAACAAGGATATTGCGGGTTTCTTCAATCTGGTCAGGGCTGGTTTTAGCGCTAACCGTAAGCAACTCGCTAATTCGCTGGCTAACGGCCTTAAAGTGCCTAAAGGCGAGATTCTGCCCTTGTTGCAACAAGTTGCAATTGAATCTAAGAGACGCGCGGAGACATTGACAATTGAGGAATGGAGTTTGCTTTATAATGCCTTCAGTTATAAAAAGGGTACAAATGTTCACAATTGAAGCTTCTGCCAAAATTAATCTGACAATGGAAGTGCTCGGTAAGCGTCCTGACGGCTACCATGAAATCCGCAGTGTGATTCAGACAATCAATTTCTGTGACTCTTTACAAATAGCTCCGGATAAAGGCATCCAATTCAGATGTAATATGCCTGGCTGGACTCCGGAGCAGAGTTTGGCCATAAAAACGGTCAAATCACTTCAGGAAGCTACCGGCTGTGCTAAAGGCGCTATGATAAAGATTGGAAAGCGCATTCCTCTGATGTCAGGGTTGGGCGGTGATAGCAGTGATGCCGCTGCTATTTTGCGCGGCTTGAACCAGTTCTGGAAACTGGGGCTACCGCAGAAAAAACTACTGGAATTAGCATCACAACTCGGTTCTGACGTGTCCTTCTTTCTTTATGGCGGCACGGTATTGATGGAAGGTAGAGGTGAAAAAATCACTCCTCTGCCACCATTCCCTCACCGCTGGGTGATTATAGTTATTCCTGATATGCCGGGTATGCCGGGTAAAACACAGCGAGCTTACAATATGCTCAAACCATCTCACTATACTAGCGGAGAAATCACTGAGCGACTAGTAACAAATTTGAAATTGGGCCGAGGCTTTACGACCTCTGAGCTTTTCAATATCTTCGAAAATGTAACCTTTATACGCAGTGCGGAATTGACCGCTTATCAGAGCCATATCATTAAAATGGGGGCACCGAATGTCCATCTGGCAGGTTCGGGCCCGACTCTGTTTATCATGTTAGAGGATAAAACGCAGGCAGAAGATCTCCTGATGCGCCTCAAAAATCAGGGGATGGAGTCATATCTGACGGATACGAGGGTTTGTTTATAACTGAGGTTACTGGTAGTAAACAAACGATGTCCATATAATTAGGGCATGATATCAACGATGGAGGGGAAGGATGAGCAAAACAGATGATAACCTGCACGAGGCTTTTGCCGGTGAAAGTCAGGCTAACCGCCGTTACCTGTTTTTTGCGGATAAGGCGGAGGGGGAGGGCTTGAAGCAAGCCGCTAGGCTCTTCCGCGCCGCGGCGGAAGCGGAGACGGTGCACGCCAATAATCATTTCAATGCAATGGACGGCATCGGCTCAACCACCGATAATCTGAGCGCCGGGGTGATTGGTGAACATCTGGAATTCACCAGGATGTATCCCGTATTCATTGGCAAAGCAACCGAAGAAGGGAATGAGCGGGCCCAGAAAACCTTCGAATGGGCGAACGCCGTCGAGGAAATTCACTATAACCTGTTTCAGGAAATGCTGAAGACAGTCAAAGGAAAACAGCCTTTAAAGGATGAGCCATATTTCGTCTGCCCTGTTTGCGGCAATACCGTTGCCGGCAAAGCTCCGGATAAGTGTCCCATTTGCGGCGCCCCGGGCAACAAATTCAAGAAGATAGAGTAGCTATTGTGTAGTTGAGGGAAGGACCGAGTCCTTCCCTCAACTTGCTCTACTTAACTCGCATGTCTTTTATCTTATTAACTGTTTGTCGTGAGAATCGCAGGTAAGAGACAAACTCCTCAAATGCCTGCCCTGTCATTCTGGAAGTCATGATTGATAGATAAATTTCTTGAGATGGGGCCCCAGACCTCCGCGCTTCCTGAAACTGAGCTACCAGCCGGTCGTCAACTTTGATAGATGGTTGAAGTCTCTCCAGCACACCGAGTTCATCAGCCCTTACCAGAACCTTCTCAGGTTCCTCCTCTGCCAGCACCAATCCCAGTTCACGCCTCAGACGGTAGTCTCCAACGGTCCTCAACATTAGCACGTCTCTTTTTAGAAAGCCGAGGGTTTCAGATTCTATCCGGAAACCAAGGCGTTGTTCGTAGCGGATGGCGCGCCAGATACGGGTGGCATCGTCGATAAAACTCTTTTCGTGCAGAACGCGGATGAGTTTGTTTTTCAGGTCATCCAGCCCTCCATAAAGGTCAGACAGGTCTCCATAATGCTCAGGGTTCAGGCAAACCGCCATCGCATTGATGGTGAAGTCCCGCCGGAAGAGGTCGGTTTCCAGTGTGCCGGGCGTGACGGTGGGCAAGGCGCTTGGTCGGGCATATGTTTCAGTGCGAGCCATCGCTATGTCCACGCTCCATTTATTAATGGTGAGTTTTGCGGTATTGAACATTGGGTGCAGAGTCAGTTTCCCATCGACGTCCCCAGCGAATTGTTTCGCCAGTCCGATGGCGTCACCTTCCACCACCATATCAAGGTCAAAGTTGTTTTGCCCCAATAACAGGTCTCGGACAATACCGCCGACTAGATAGAGCAATTGGTTCTTGCTCACGGCAATGGCGGCGGCTTTCCCTATCAGTCCGACTAGTTCGGCGGGCAGACTTTGTTCTATTTTATCGGCTAGATTTGCTTTCTCAGACATAGTAATTCACCAGTAAATTGCTTAATATATTACCATAATGGACTTACCGCGTCTTGTCCGTGTAAGTTTGACCACCAGACGCTTAACTGATAGAGTAAGGTGTTTAGGGAGAGCGAGTCTGGCTCTCTCTTTCCGATATTTTGGCTTTGTCACCTCGGGATTGTGGCTATATCTGGAATACCAGCATCAGAAAAAGAGCGGAGTATGGCTTGAATCTTTTCCGCAGAAGGCATTGTAATCGGTCGATTGGTTTCCTATAATGGAGTCAAGATGAAAGTTGTGGCAATTGTTGGTATGGCAGGTGCGGGTAAGTCCGAGGTTGCCCACCAGTTTGAAAAAAACGGCTACACCAGAATCAGGTTTGGCGATATAACTGACGGAGAAGTGAAAAAACGAGGGCTGGAACTGAACGAGGCAAATGAGCATCAGGTTCGGGAGCAATTGCGCAAAGAATACGGAATGGCGGCTTATGCCAAGCTGAATCTCTCCCGAATTGATGAGGCGCTGGAAAAATCTAACGTGGTGGTCGATGGTCTCTATTCATGGGAAGAATATGTTCTGCTTAAAAACTACTACGGCGATAAATTGAGTTTGGTGGCTGTCTGGTCGTCACCCAAAACGCGCTACCCACGACTCTCCAAGAGGCAAATACGCCCTCTGACCAATAAAGAGGCGGCGGCACGCGACAAATCGGAGATAGAGAACATCAACAAAGGCGTACCCATCGCGATGGCGGATTTTATCATCGTCAATGAGTCCTCTCTAAAAGAATTTATAAAAGAAACGAAACGAGTGATTGCGAGGTTGGCATGAAGAAAAAACCCACCAGACCGAGTGCCGATGAATACTTTCTGAAAATCGCTTCGGTGGTAGCAGAGCGCAGTACCTGTTTGCGACATCATATGGGCGCCGTGGCGGTCAAAGACAAACACATTCTCACCACCGGCTATAATGGAGCAGCGGCAGGACTCAAGGATTGTCTGGAATTGGGATGCCTTCGCAACCAGAACAACATCCCTTCAGGAACCCGCCATGAAATCTGCCGGGCAATTCATGCCGAGCAGAATGTCATCATCCAGGCCGCTCTTCACGGTATTAGTCTGGAGGGTTGTACTATTTACTGTACACATACACCCTGCATTCTCTGCGCCAAGATGCTGGCCAATGCTAAAATCAAGCGTTTTGTCAGCTTTGGGGAGTACAGTGATGACGCCTTCAAAGAACTTTTCCGCGAGGCAGGCATACAGGTAGACATTTTGAACAAGCCATCATCAGAAATTACCTTTCTGGAGTGATGGACTAAATCATTGTCTTTGCGAGGAACTAAAGGCGACGAAGCAATTCAAAGAATCCTCGAACTAAGACTCAGTACCGAACAAAAACAGCACTTATTACACAAATAGTGAATGGCATATTCTGGGCAAAGACTTTAGATTGCCACGTTTCACCCGTAATGACAATTAATTCCTAGTGGATATTTTCCTCCTGGTATGCCCCAGAATAGCCTTCTGTTTCTGCTGTCAGTGGGAGAAAGATAAGTTGAGCGACTCTGGCATTCTTCTGCAGGCTGAAACCTCGCGTATTATAGACGAGCAGTAATGATTGAGAGCGCCCTGAGTAGCCGGCATCCCAGACTGCCGTCCCAATATTGACACCGCAACGGAGCAAGCTCGACCTTGGTCTTGCCAGCGCCATCAAATCGGTAGGCATGTGAACAATTTCGTTGTAAGTAATGATATAACCGCCCGGAATGAGTTCCACAAAACCCAAACCGTCAAACATCAGCGGCGCCAAATCAGGCAATTGCCGCTGGCTGTTATCGATGCCAATTTGTCCCGGCGTCTGGAGCATCGCAATGTCACGTAGGGTGATATCAAAACCATTTGGCTGTAACTGTTGCCTGAGGTCAATGTAGCCTTCAATCAGCGGGGGGTTCTGTTGCATTAGCCGCTTTATATCTTTTCGGGACAGAACGCCATTCATATCAGCCTCTTTATTCAGTTTGACGCCGCGGTATAATTCAGGTGGCTCAAGCTCGTGGTGAAAATCAAGTGGCAGGAGAGGGAGTCGAACCCACGACCAAAGGCTTATGAGTCCTCTGCTCTACCAACTGAGCTATCCTGCCCTCAAAAAATATAACATAATCGACTCTAGCCGTCAATTTTCGGAGGCCTGTTATTGATAACTGCTATGACGCATTACTGAGGAGGTGCATCATGGAATTAAAGGGGGATAAAACCGAAGAAGTTTTACGCAAAGCTTTTCGCCAAGGCCTAGGAAAGATACAAGGCAAGAAGGAAGTAACTACGGATTGTGCAGTTCTGTGGTATCACTTTCTAACCCAGATGTTCCTTCAGTCTTTCTGCCAGATTAGGCGTCATACCTTTTACGGTCGTTAAGTCCCCCAGTGAGGCATCTTTGATTGCCTTTACTGAGCCGAACTGTTTTAATAAAGCGTGTTTACACTTGGGGCCAATACCGGAAATACCATCAAGAGACGATGTGAAAGTCTTTTTCTTATGTACCTTCGTATAATAGGCAACGGCAAAGCGATGAGCTTCATCACGCAGGCGCTGAAGTAGCTGAAGCCCGGGTGAATTTCGTGGCAGGACGATGGCAGTCTTGCGATTGGGGATAAAAATCTCCTCTTTCTTTTTTGCCAGGCTGGCGATAGGTATTATACTGGCCCCAACTTCTTTCATTACTGACCGAGCCATATTAAGCTGCCCCTTGCCGCCATCAATTATGACAAGGTCTGGCAAAATCCCCCAGTTCTCCTTTGTAGCTGCATCAGTTTTGTCAAAAGCCACACGCTTGAAGCGTCGTCGGAGCACTTCCTGCAACATTTCGTAATCATTAGCACCGAGCACTGTTTTGATACGGAAACGCCGGTAATGGGATGGTTTTGGTCTGCCATTGTCAAAGACAACCATACTCCCCACCGCCTCTTTACCCTGAATATTGGAGATATCATAACCCTCTAACCGAGCAGGTAAATGCGGCAACCCAAGTTTTTCTTGTAGTTCCCTCAGAGCGGCATCCACCACCGACGGGGCAGCGAGTTGTTTTACTTTCATCTGCTGCAAGCCTTGCTCGGCGTTTTCTGCGACAATTTGCAATAGCTTTTTCTTGTTGCCTCTTCTTGGGACAGAAAAATTGACAGCCCCGCCTCTTTTTTGCTTAAGCCATTCCTGAATGGCAACTCTATCTTCCATCGGGTGCTGGAGCAACAGTAATGGGGGGATGTGAGTAGCAGAATCGTAGAATTGTTTTACGAAGCTGGTCATAATCTGCCTCGGTTCTTCGGCATTGGTGCCGGTCAAGACAAAACTCTCCCGCCCAATGAGTTTACCACCACGGACGAAGAAGACTTGAACATAAGCCTGATCTTTATCGGTAACGAAGGCAATAGCATCTTCTTCACCGCTGACAGTAGCGGCAATTTTTTGCCCCTCGATAACGCTCTTGATTGCTTGAACCTGGTTGCGCAATCTTGCCGCCCTTTCAAAATTCAGAGCCTCCGAGGCTAATTTCATCTGCCACTCAAGCTCACGGACGACCTTTCCCTGTTTGCCTTCCAGAAAGATGCCAACTTGCTTCACTGCTTCCTTGTATTCCCCTTTGCTGACCACACCGATGCAGGGAGCGAGACAGCGACCGAGATGATACTTGAGGCAAGGTCGTTTATCTGTGCCGGTGATGGTCCTGTTGCAAGAGCGGAAGCGGAAAATACTCTCCAGCACTTTCAGAGTCTGTTTTACCGACCACACGTTGGTAAAGGGTCCAAAGTAGCGAGCGCCATCGTCTTTCAACCGCCGTGTGAAAGAAACCGTGGGCCAATCTTCATTAAGGTTGATTCTGATATATGGGAAAGCCTTATCGTCCTTAAGACGCACATTGTAATGTGGACGATACTGTTTGATGAGATTGCATTCCAGGATGAGGGCTTCCTGCTCCGAACCGGTGATAAAGAATTCCAGCTCATTGGCCTCAGCGATCAACTGCTGGATTTTGGGGGTAAGTTTTAAGGGTGACTGGAAGTAAGAACGAACTCTGTTGTGCAGGTCAGTGGCTTTACCAACGTAAAGGATTGTCCCATCGGAGCCTTTCATCAGGTAAACACCCGGGCTGGTGGGTAACTGTTTCAACTGCTCGTTTATCAGGTTACCTGTCACCTTTTTCTCCCACGGGTTTGAAATCAGGCTGGCAAGGACTAATCTACGTCCTTAGTAAGATTTGTCAGGAACTCAGTATTGGTTTTTGTTTTACGCAGGCGTTCCAGCACTCTTTCAGTGGCTTCGACAAAGTTCACGGAATCAGAGGAAATCATCGCCGCCATACGTCGTAACAGCCAGACTTGTTTCAATGTTTGTTCATCAAGCAGTAACTCTTCACGTCTGGTGCCGCTGGGTTCAATATCGATAGCAGGATAAATACGGCGTTGAGCCAGACGGCGGTCAAGATGGACTTCCATATTGCCCGTACCTTTGAACTCTTCGTAAATGAGTTCGTCCATACGACTGCCAGTATCTACCAGACAGGTAGCGAGAATAGTGAGACTACCGCCTTCGGCAGTATTTCGGGCAGCACCGAAGAAACGCTTTGCCGGGTGAAGTGCCGCCGGGTCAATACCACCGGAAAGGGTACGACCGCTTGAGGGCATTGCCAGATTATAAGCACGAGTCAAGCGGGTAATTCCATCCAATAGGATGACCACATCTTTGCCACTTTCCACGATGCGCTTGGCTCTCTCCAGGGCTAACTCTGCCACACGGGTGTGGTTTTCCACCGGCTCATCAAAGGTGGCGGCAACAACCTCACCTCTGACGGAGCGTCTCATATCCGTAACCTCTTCAGGTCGCTCGCCGATGAGACAGACTAGCAGATGAATATCGTCGTAATTGGTGGTGATAGCGTTGGCGATGGATTTAAGCAATATTGTCTTGCCGGCTTTTGGTGGGGAAACAATCAAGCCGCGTTGTCCTCTTCCGACGGGTGCAATCAGATTGAGAAGGCGGGTGGAAAGGCTATTTCCCGGAATTTCCAGATTAATCAGTCTATCAGGGAAAGTAGGAGTCAGGGAAGTGAAGTAAGGACGGGTTTTGGCACTCTCAGCATTAAGGTCATTGACGGCTTCTATTCTGAGCAGGCTGATATATTTTTCACCGGCGCGTGCCGGTCTTCCCTGCCCAGTAACTTTATCGCCATTACGCAATCCAAAGCGTCTAATTTGCGACTGAGAAACATAAATGTCCGATGGGCTGGGGAGTAGACTACTCTGTCTCAAAAAACCATAACCATCTGGCATTATTTCCAGAATGCCACTACAAAAGATATTGCCCTGCTGTTCGGCATCTGCTTGCAACAAACGCCTGACCAGGTCTGGTTTTTCCAGACTCGAACAATCTGGTAATTCCATCTCCTTAGCAAGCTCAAGCAGGTCTTCTTTAGTTTTGTTTTCCAATTGACTGATATCCATTTTCTAACCTCCCCCGGGATTTCCGATGTTTGAATAATGTTATTAAAATACCGTTTTATCGTCTCCGGCCAATTGTTTTGATGACTGCATAACCGCTTGTCTCAATGCGAATGAGCAAAACCATGAATGCTCACGAAGCGCGGCTTTAGTACCTTTTCAAGACATTCCGCTACTCATCATTGAGAAACACACTTCCAGTCGCTGAGAAAACGGCTGATGCCTATATCGGTAAGCGGATGGTTGACCATCTGCAACAATACACTATAAGGAATCGTCACGATATGTGCCCCCGCTTTAGCGGCGGCAAGACAGTGGAGGGGGTGCCGGATACTGGCGACGATAACCTGTGTGGGTAACTTATATTGATTATATACGTCCACAACATCTTTCACAACTTGCATACCGTCATGCCCAATATCATCCAGCCGCCCGACGAATAGGCTGACATAAGTTGCCCCGGCGATGTCACGTGCACCTCGATGTTTTTTTTACTGAGGATAGAAGTAGCTTCCAATCCGGCGGCAGTGAGGGGTATTTTTATGGTTACATTGGGCGCCCAAGATGCTTTGATACTGGCTTCCTCAACCATACCCTTAACGTCTGCCGCCAGCACCTCAGCGGAAACAGAACCTTTAACGATACTACAAATGGTCTTGATTACCGATTCGTAATCACTGGTGCCCTCTTTAGAAACAAGACTGGGGTTGGTCGTCACACCACTGATAACGCCGAGTTTGGCGGCGGCTTTCACCTGTTCAATATTGGCAGTGTCTAAAAAGATGCGCATCTTCTTACCTTAAGTCCTTTTAATTCCGCTTTCTAAAAACTACGACGATAGGGGCAATGCCGGTTGGGCGCCTTCCCTCAGCACATCCTTGGCAACGCCGATAAAGTCCCGGAACAATGGGTGGGGGCGGTTAGGACGGGAACCGAATTCAGGATGGAACTGGCAAGCAACCATCCATGGGTTGTCTGCCACCTCACATATCTCAACCAGACGACCGTCCGGCGATAGCCCACTTAAAACCAGACCCTTTTCCTGCAAAGCCTGTCGGAAATTATTATTGAATTCGTAGCGGTGGCGGTGTCGTTCCTGAACCAGGTCTTGCCCATAGGCATCGCTCGCACGCGTGCCATTCACCAATTGACATGGGTAATTCCCCAGTCGCATGGTATGTCCTTTGCTAGCAACTGTCTTTTGGTCGAGCATCAGGTCAATGACTGGGTAGGGAGTTGTGGGGTCAAATTCAGTAGAATCAGGCCTGCTGGAATTAAAGGTATAACGGGCAAATTCGATGACCATCACCTGCATTCCTAGACACAGACCCAAATATGGAATTCTGTTAATACGGGCGTATCTCGCGGCTTTGACCATACCTTCAATGCCTCTAACGCCAAACCCCCCTGGTACAATAATACCCTGAGCAATACGCAGACAGGGATCGATATCGCCCATCTTTTCCAATTGCTCGGCGTGAACCCAGCTAAGCCTCATTTCCCTGTTGTGATATAGAGAAGCGTGTTTCAGCGCCTCTCGAACTGAGTAGTATGAATCCTCTAACTCAACATATTTACCCACCAAGCAGATATTGACCGGTTCGTGAGGCTCTTTCAAGCGAGTCACCATACCCCGCCACTCGCTCAGGTCTTTTCCTTTAACTTCTAGGCATAGTTTATCCGCAATTAATGTCCCCAGCCCCTCCTGCTCCAAAACTAGAGGAACTTCATAAACCGTGGGGACTGTGGGGAGTGGAATGACGGCTTCCTTCTCGACATCGCAGAAGAGCGAAATTTTATCCCTCAAATTATCCGGGATAGGATAATCACTACGGCAAATGATGACATCAGGTTGAATACCGATTCTGCGTAACTCATTGACACTGTGCTGAGTGGGTTTGGTCTTGAGTTCCTGTGTTGAATTGAGATAGGGCAGGAGAGTTACGTGTATGTATAAGACGTTATCACGCCCGGCGTCCTTTCTCATCTGCCGGATTGCCTCTAGGAAAGGCAAACCTTCAATATCCCCGACCGTACCGCCTACTTCAATTAGAATAACGTCAGCCTTTGATTTTTCTGCCAGTCTCTTGAACCGGTCTTTGATTTCGTTGGTAACATGAGGAACCACCTGTATGGTGCCACCGAGAAAATCACCCCGTCTTTCTTTGGCAATTACGGAACTGTATATTTGCCCTGAGGTAATGTTTGAATCCTGAGTCAGATTGATGTCAATGAACCGTTCGTAATTCCCTAGGTCAAGGTCGGTTTCAGCGCCATCCTGAGTGACAAATACTTCCCCATGCTGGTAAGGGGACATCGTTCCAGGGTCAACATTCAAGTACGGGTCAAGCTTCTGGACAGAAACGCTCAAGCCACGACTTTTGAGGATAGTGCCGATGGAAGCGACAGTGATACCTTTCCCAACCGAACTAACAACACCACCAGTCACAAAGATATACTTTGACATACAGGAATATCACAAACCTCTGGCTAGAAAAACACCGCGCTTGGAATAACAAGAAAGGCAAAATTGATTACGTATTATTCGTAACATAAAAAAGGGATGCTTGTCAAGTCGACTTCGACTTGACAACGCTACCCAGTAGTGGTATTGTTAAAGCTGGTCAAATATGCCTCACAAGGTTTTTACTTTCATTTTGTATTTCCCCATAAGCGCTGTTTTTCTCGTTGGTGTTCATTCAACGTAGCACGTCGTTCTTTGCGCCAAATTTAACGTACTGATTTAGAGGTGTTTTTATGTCATTAGCCCGCACTATGTCAACAAAATCTCCAGTTCAAAGGAAATCTTACACCAGACTGCCTCAGATACTAGAAGTGCCTAACCTCATCGAAATCCAGCTAGACTCTTTCCGGTGGTTCCAAGAAGAGGGGCTGAAACAGGTACTGGAAGAAATATCCCCAATCAGCGACTTCACGGGAAATAAGCTGGAACTCACGCTCGTGGGTTATGAATTCAGGGAACCTCGCCAATCCGAACATGAATGCCGTCAGCATGACCTGACATACGCCGCCCCATTGTACATTAGAGCTCGGCTCCTAATTAAAACCACCGGCGAAATCAAGGAGCAGGATATTTTCCTTGGCGATGTCCCGATGATGACTGCGAAAGGTACTTTTATTACCAGCGGTGCCGAGCGTGTGGTAGTCAGTCAGTTACTCCGTAGTCCCGGTGTCTATTTTACGGTTGAGGAAGACCCCGCCAGCGGGCTTAATTTGTGCCATGCTAAACTCATTTCTAATCGCGGCGCATGGTTGGAGTTTGACACTACCAGTTCGGATGTCATCTCGGTCAAAATCAATGGCAAACGAAAAATTGCTGTCACCACTTTGCTCCGTGCCCTCGGTTATAATGAGAATGACACCCTGCTCAGCATATTTACCAAGGAAGATAATTCATCCCACCACCACTATATCAAGGCAACCCTAGAACGGGACCCTTCGATTCGCGATGAGTCTGAAGCATTGCTGGATATCTATCGCAAACTGCGTCCCGGTGACCCACCCAGCATTGACAACGCCAAGAAACTGATAGAAGCTCAACTTTTCAATGCCCATACTTATGACCTGGGAGTAGTAGGACGTTATAAGTTAAATAAGCGACTGGGGCTCAATATCCCCGAAAGCCAGCGTGCCCTGACCAAAGAAGACCTCGTGGAGATAATCCGCCACATCATTATGATTAATAATGGTATGGATTCGGGTGATGATATTGACCACCTAGGGAATCGGCGCATCCGCACGGTCGGCGAATTGATTCAAAACCAGTTTCGTATCGGACTCCTCCGTCTGGAAAGAGTCGCCAGAGAACGGATGAGCACCATACCAGTAGAAGCCGCAGCCCCCAGTGTCCTTGTTAATACACGTCCGGTAGTCGCTTCTATACGGGAATTTTTCAGCAGTTCCCAGTTATCCCAATTTATGGACCAACCAAACCCACTCGCCGAACTAACTCATAAGCGGCGTCTGTCCGCAATGGGTCCCGGGGGGTTATCCCGCGAGCGGGCTGGGTTTGAAGCCCGTGACGTCCATTACTCCCACTATGGTCGTATCTGCCCCATTGAGACACCAGAAGGTCCCAATGTGGGGTTAATTGGCTCTCTGGCTATATACGGCAAAGTGAACCGATACGGCTTCATCGAGACACCTTACCGCAAGGTCACTAAAGAACTGAAGAGCAAGAGTAAACAACTTACTGGTAAGACTATTCGGGAAGCAGTGCTCGACAGTAAGGGAAAGAAGATTATTAAAGCCGGCACAGTGGTCACCCCTGAAATTGCTGCTAAGTTGAGCAAGCTATCATGTAATATTAAGGTCGTTCCTTACGTAACTGATGAAATTGAATATATGTCTGCAGACATGGACGAGAAATATTCTATTGCCCAAGCGAAGGCCCGTCTTGACAACAAGAATCAATTTATGGAGGAGCGGGTAGAAGCCAGAGTAGGTGGTAGCTATATCCGTGAAGCACCTGAAAAGATTGATTACATGGATGTATCACCTAAACAAATATTCAGTGTCGCCGCCGCCCTGATACCATTCCTAGAACATGACGATGCCAACCGTGCTTTGATGGGTAGTAACATGCAACGTCAGGCGGTGCCGCTACTTCGTCCCTCAGCACCTATTGTCGCTACCGGTATGGAATTGGAAGCCGCCAGACATAGCGGACAGGTATTGGTTGCCGAAAATCCCGGTGTAGTGACTTCAGTAACCAGCACCGAAATTATCGTTACCAAGGGTGATAAACAAGAAGAC
>JAPLHG010000011.1:0-1997 GCA_026389745.1 Chloroflexota bacterium
CTATAAATTATCGTCATTACGAGGAGTCCCCAAGGGATGACGTAGCAATCTCGGGGATAAGCGAGTTCGTGAGATTGCCTCGTCCTTCGGTCGAATAGATCGGCTAGATTCCTCGAACCCTTTGAGTTGAAGGTCGAGGAATCCTCGAGACTCGTAAGGGTTCGCAATGATAATGTGTTATCGGACTATCTCTTCCATTTCCAGGTTGTGCCCTGAGGGCCATCTTCTAGCGTCACACCCGCACTATCAAGTCCACGCCTAATTCTATCTGCCAAATCGAAATCTCGTTTCTTGCGCGCAGTTTCTCTAACTCCCTTAAGCAGGTTGATAAGGCCTTGTACCTCTGTAAGCTCGAAAGAACCTTCCGCCGCAGAACGAATCCTTTCTATCGCTCGCTGAATCGCTTCCTTTCGACTCTCAGCCACATTTGATTGTCCCACCAGAACGCCAACCTCTAGGAGTTGGTTTGTGTCAATTGCGATAAGTTTTGGTTCTTTGAGCGTCAAGCCAAGCACACCCGCCAAAGTACGGAGCGTATTCTGATATTCAGTGACATCGTAATTATTATCTCTTCCTTGGTTGATTTGACGAGCCAGTTCAAAAAGCACTGCCAGCGCTTGGGGAGTATTAAAATCATCGTCCATTACATCGATGAATCTCTGTTGGAATGATTGAGTATCCAGTTTTTCGGCGGTAACTTTACTCTGAATGAATTCACTGCCCAATGCCTGTGTCAACCTCTCCATACCACGCTCCGCTGCTTTTATTGCTTCTTCTGATAAGGTCAATGGATTGCGGTAGTGCGAACCGAGAATAAAGAGTCGGAAACCATCGGCGCTATGTTTTGCCAGCACCTGCTTGATGCTCACCATGTTGCCCAGTGACTTGCTCATCTTTTCTTCGCCAAGTTGGAAGAGTCCGTTATGCATCCAGTATCTGGCAAAAGGCTTCTTCCCGGTAAAGCATTCGGATTGGGCAATCTCATTTTCGTGGTGTGGGAAGATGAGGTCCTGTCCGCCGCCGTGAATATCGATAGTCTCCCCAAGGTATTTGAGCGACATCGCACTGCACTCAATATGCCAGCCGGGTCTGCCCTTTCCCCAGGGACTATCCCAGGTAGGCTCGCCGGGTTTTGCCGCTTTCCACAGGGCAAAGTCCATCGGATGTTCTTTCTCTTCACTCGGCTCAATTCTTGCTCCTGCCATCATCGAATCTAGGGTGCGTTTAGAGAGCTTTCCATAGTCGGACATACTGCGAACACGGAAATAAACGCTGCCATTAGCAGGATAAGCGTGCCTCTTTTCCACCAAGCCACTGATAACCTCCAGCATCTTGGGGATTTCCTCAGTGGCACAAGGGGCAATATCAGGGTGGAGGACATTCAGAGCGGCCATATCCTCAAAGTAGCGTTGGGTATACTTTTCAGCGAGTTCCCGCGGAGCAATACCGAGTTTGTCCGCCCGGTCAATGATTTTATCCTCAATATCAGTGATATTCTGCACATATTTGACCTTGTAGCCGCGGAAAATAAGGTAACGTCGGATAGTATCAAAGATAACGGCATTCATTGCATGCCCCAGATGCGACTCATCGTAAGGCGTCACGCCGCAGACGTATATTTTTACCTCATCGCTTTGAGGCTGGAACTCTTCCTTCTGTGCGGAAAGCGTGTTATAGATTCTCATCTCTGTGTCTTTTACTTTACCTTCTGAACCGAGGCAATGGCGATAGCGGCGATTGCCTCTTCGTTGCCGAGAGCACCTACCTGATTAGCGGTGCTTGCCTTGACGCTCACCTGACTTATTTGGATACCTAGTGTCTGACTCAGGAGTTCCCGCATCCGGTCAATGTATTCTCTGAGTCGGGGCTTTTCCGCAATGACTGTGGCGTCGATGTTATTTATTTGCCAGCCCTTCGTGTCCAGTTGCTCCTTCACTTTTGCGAGGTGACCAATACTGGGAGTGTCTTTATACTCAGATTTGCCGGGCGGGAAATGC
>JAPLHG010000011.1:2030-9376 GCA_026389745.1 Chloroflexota bacterium
CCCGATGTCACCCATCGCTGTGGCGCCGAGTAAAGCATCCATAATGGCGTGGGTCAGAACATCGGCGTCACTCCAGCCGTCGAGTCCGCGTTCAGATGGTATCTCAACGCCGCCAAGCACCAATTCGCGTCCCCTGACAAGGGGATGAATATCGAATCCAATACCAAACTGCATTTATGCCTTTTGCCTCTTCCAGAGCATCTCAGCTATTGCCATGTCGGTGGGTGTGGTTATCTTCATATTATCATAGGAACCTATATAGAGCTTGACTCTCCCGCCAGTCAGTTCGACTAACTGGGCATCATCTGCGACATCCTCAGTCGCTTCCTGATAGGCTTTTATCAATAATTCGTATTGAAAGACCTGAGGGGTCTGCACCAGCCACAGGCTGTCCCTGGGAAGCGACCAAAGAGTAATCATATCCTTATGGGCGAGTTTGATGGTATCCGTAGCGGGCAAAGCGGCGATAGCGGCGCCGGTTTCTTTAGCCGCTTTCAATCCCTTTTCAATTAAATCGATGGTTACCAGAGGACGAGCGCCGTCATGGATTACCACGTAATCGCAAACGCCGAGTTGTTTTAGTCCTTTCAGCACAGAGTCCTGGCGGCGCCTCCCGCCGATACAGACTGCCACTTCCTTTTCCCAATTCTGAGCTACAATAAGTTCCTTCCCTTCGTCGTAATTTCGTCCGTTGAGTACCACGACAATACGGTCAATACTCGGGCATTCTATGAAAGGCTCCAGCACCCGCAGGAGAACAGGTTGACCTGCCAGCGGGGCAAAGATCTTATCGACACCCCCCATTCTTTTGCTTCTGCCAGCTGCGACAATAACTGCCCCGACCTCTTCTTGTTCTGAGTCCGTCATGTTACATACTCCATATTAACTGACTTGAGTTTAACATATTTGGGCACGATTGGAAATATTTCTTCATATTGTCATTATCGGGCTTCAGCCTGATTCAGCCTGAAGGATTGACCCGCTAATCTAGTTTTCCGGTGCTCTGGGTTCCCGTTTTCGCGGGAATAATGGCGGGGGGGGGAGGGGTGGAATGGTGTTTGGGTTTCAATTGTCTTTGTTTTTCTTTTCCAGTATGATGTTGCTATGAAAAAGGACAAATATGTAGAAAAAAGATTTGATATTCAGAAGGAAGACGCCATTGATGTTGCAATGCTGGAGAAGATTCCTTTTGATTATGCCATCTCGGCGACTGAAGTGGTGTACGAGACTGAGGAGTTCACGTGTGTTTGCCCATGGACCGGTTTGCCCGATTTTGGCAAGCTTACTATCCGCTACATTCCCAACAAATCCCTCATTGAACTGAAGTCTCTGAAATATTACATTACATCTTACCGTAATGTAGGCATCATTCAGGAGCATGCCGTCAACCGTATCCTCAGAGACCTTGTGAAACTGGTAAAACCACTCTCAATGACCATAGAAGCAGAATACGGAGAGAGAGGTGGGATTAAGAGTTGGGCAACGGCGAGGTGGGGTAAGGGGAAAGACAGAGACTAATTCCATCACAAATCACCGATTTACTTATCTGGAGTTCTGAAGCCGATATTTCCTGGTTTCTCCGGCATAGTAAGTTCCAAGTAGCCAAGGACGGTGTCTATTTTTCTCTGGAATAGATAGGGCCACTCCTCTCATCATCAAATGAGAGAGTTTTAATTGCCACAACTTTGGGCTTTACAGCCGAACCCGGGATACGAAACTCTTTGGTTTCTATTCCAATTCCCTGCAACCTGTCAAGCACCGTGTGGAAATCTTGCACATAGATCTCGGGAACATTACCAGATATCTTATCAATGTTATTTCGGGAAGAGGTTAGTGTTGCATGTGCTCTTGCAACTACGTCGCTATTCTTCTGTGTCGTAAGTCCTTCTTTATGTACTTCCTTTTCTATTTCTCCAGTCCCCTCTCCACCGCCTCTCTTAGACTGCTGAATGCTAAAAGTTCTATATCTTTAGGTACCGGGCTGATTTTACCGCCTGCTTTGGGCACTAAGATGCGTTTGAAGCCCAACCGTGCTGCTTCTGCCACACGCCGGTCAAGCTGGGGCACAGCGCGCAGTTCACCACTCAAGCCAATCTCACCCACCACTGCCAGCCCGTGGTCAACGCTGGCATCACGGAAGCTAGAGGCAATCGCCAGAGCAATGCCCAAATCAGCCGCCGGCTCACCAACCTGCAAGCCGCCGGTGACATTGACCATAATATCCTGATTCCCCAGCTTCAAGCCTAATCTGCGTGTCAGGACTGCGGTAATCATCAGCAGTCGATTGAAATCAACGCCGTTGGCAGTGCGTCTTGGCATTCCGAAACCGGTGGTGTTGGTCAGCGCCTGAATCTCCACCAGCAGGGGACGACTGCCTTCAATCACCGGCACCACCACCGAACCGACGGCTTCATTCTGCCTCTGCGAAAGGAACGCCAGCGAGGGATTTTCAACTTCAACCAGCCCTTCCCCCTTCATTTCAAAGACGCCAATCTCGTTAGTAGAACCAAAACGATTCTTGACGCAACGTAGCAAACGGTAAGCGCTGAATTGCTCGCCCTCCAGATACAGGACCACGTCAACGATATGCTCTAGCACACGGGGTCCGGCAATGGCGCCCTCTTTAGTAACGTGTCCTGTGATGAAGACAGGTACGCCGCTGGATTTTGCCCAGCCCATCAGTCTTTGCGCCGACTGCCGCACCTGAGTGATGCTCCCCGGAATACCATCGTCTTCCTGAACGTGAGTGGTCTGGATAGAGTCGATGATGAGTAAAGATGGTTGTAATGACTCAACATGATTCAGGATGGTGTCAATATCTGTCTCGGCAAGCAGGTAGAGTCCATTGCCATCTATGCCAAGGCGTTTGGCTCTTATTTTGATTTGGTTGGGCGTCTCTTCACCGGAGACATAAACCACTCTGCCGCGTAGTTTGGCGACCAGAGCGGAGGCTTGCAGTAGCAGGGTCGATTTGCCGATGCCTGGCTCACCGCCAATCAGGATGAGCGACCCGGGAACAATACCGCCACCCAGCACACGATTGAACTCGTCAATTGGCACGGAGAAACGCTCTGTTGTTTCAGTTGCTACTTGAGATAACTCTGCTGGTTGAGTGGCACTTGTAACCGGACGAGAACGGCTACCTGTCTCCACGACTACCTGCTCAAGGAAGCTGTTCCAAGTCTGGCAATTGGGACAGTGCCCCAACCATTTCAGACTCTCTTTACCGCATTGCTGACAGATATAAACCGTTCTGGATTTTTCCATGGATTGACTTTACTGGATTTTGAGGAATTAAGCAAGGGGATACGCAACTCCTCATGCCCTCCCAATTAGGGTGGGGACAAAGGGGTGGGTCGTTGGTGATGAGTACCGTTGATTGATAAAACCACTATAGTACCTGTTATCTGTCTGGACTCCGCCCTAAGTTTGACTTAATACTCAATCACCATCAGAGGAATACTGGTTTCCACCACCTGTTTGGTGGCAATCTTGATCTCAACGACCTTACCGTTCAAGGGTGCCATAATGGGATTCTCCATCTTCATTGATTCAATGTAAAGGAGAATATCCCCTTCTTCAACTTTATCGCCAATCTTGACTTCAATGCTGATGATTGTTCCCGTGATTGGGGCTTCAATAATCTCCTGCGCCAACTCCAGCTCCTTCCTGCCGATACTATATTAAAAAGAAAAGGGCGCCGCTACTATCAGGTATTTCGCCCTTTTCATCATTTAATTCTACTCAGCAATTATTGCTTGTCGTTTACAGCTAACACTGCCACCGGCGGCTGCCGCAGGACGACTTGCCCATCCTGGACATCAACTACGGCGGTATCACCGGGGCGGAATTCGCCGCGTAAAATAGTTTCTGAAAGCTTGTCTACCACCAAGTCCTGAATTGCACGGCGCAGGGGGCGGGCGCCGAATACTTCATCGTAGCCCTTTTCGCCGAGCAGGTCTTTGGCGGCTTCCGTAACCTCCATCTTCACACCCTTTTCTGCCAACTGCTGGTTGACAGCCGTGAGCATCAAGTCAACGATACTCCGGATGTGTTGCTTATTGAGGGCATGGAAGACAACCACGCCGTCAATACGATTGAGAAACTCGGGACGGAAAACCTTTTTGACCTCGCCTAGTAATTTCTCTTTCATCTTGTCATATTCTATTTCGCGAGTCTTAGATTCATCAGTACGAGAAATAAATCCGATGGTAGAGCCTTTCTTGATTAAGTCTGCCCCAATATTGCTTGTCATAATGATGATGCTGTTACGGAAGTCGACCCGCCGTCCCTTAGCATCGGTCAGATGTCCGTCATCAAAGATTTGGAGCAAGATATTGAAGACATCCACATGAGCCTTCTCAATTTCATCCAGCAGGATGCAACAATAGGGTTTACGTCTCACTGCCTCGGTGAGTTGTCCGCCTTCGTCGTAGCCGACGTAGCCAGGCGGGGCACCGACCAAGCGTGAGACGGAGTGCTTCTCCATAAATTCGGACATATCGAGTCGGATGAGGGCGTCCTCACTGCCGAACATAAACGCTGCCAGAGCACGGGCAAGCTCAGTCTTACCGACACCAGTTGGCCCAAGGAAGATGAAATTGCCGATGGGGTGTCTGGGGTCTTTAAGACCGGCACGCCCCCGCCTTACTGCTTTAGAAATGGTGTCAATGGCTTCATCCTGTCCGACGATGCGCTTGTGCAGAGCCTCCTCCATATGGAGCAACCGACTGGTTTCATCGCTAGATAATTGTGTTACAGGCACGCCTGTCCACATACTGACCACCGTAGCAATATCCTCAGCGGTAACCTCTGGCTTTTCTTGTTCTTGCTTTTCCTGCCGCTCTTTTTCTAAGGTTTTAATTTTTTACTAAATCTGGATTTCCTGCTGACGCTTTTCGGCGGCGAAGTCATACTGCTGCGCCGCTAGCGCGGTCTCTTTTTCTTTGCGGATGACTTCTGCCAGACGCTTGGCTTCCTTCAGTGTGGTAGAGGAGCTACCGTGTTGAAGGCGTACTCTGGAAGCTGCTTCATCCACCAGGTCAATGGCTTTATCCGGCAGGAAACGGTCTGAGATATAACGTGCGGCAAAAGTGGCGGCAGCGTTCAGAGCTTCATCGCTAATCTTCAATTTGTGATGCTCTTCGTAACGCTGTCTAATACCTTTCAAAATTTCTAGTGTCTGCTCAACTGTAGGTTCTTCGACGATAATAGGCTGGAAACGCCGTACCAGAGCCGGGTCGCGCTCAACATGCTTACGATAATCGTCAAGTGTGGTGGCACCGATAATTTGCAATTGTCCTCTTGACAATGCTGGCTTTAGAATACTCGCGGCATCCACAGCACCTTCGGCAGCGCCGGCACCAACAATGGTATGGAACTCATCCACAAAGAGGATACAATTGCCGGCGGTTTTTATTTCATCAATAATTTTCTTGAAGCGCTCTTCAAATTCGCCACGATATTTAGTGCCGGCGATCACTCCTGCCATATCTAATGTTACGAGACGCTTGTCCTCCAGTGTTTCGGGGACAACACCGTCGGCAATGCATTGCGCTAACTTCTCAACGATTGCCGTTTTACCCACACCGGGCTCACCAAGTAGGGCAGGGTTGTTTTTAGTACGGCGGCTAAGAATCTGAATGACGCGCTGAATTTCTTTATCGCGGTCAACAACGGGGTCCAGCTTGTTAGCACGTGCCATGGCAGTTAAATCTAAACCGAATTGGTCTAGAGTTGGAGTTTTGCTGGCTGTGCGCGTAGGGCGTGTTTTAGTGGCACTTTGACTGAGTATGCGGATAGTTTCGGTGCGGACCTGTTCAAGAGTAATGCCAAAACTGTCCAATACCCCTGCCGCCACGCCACCACCTTCATGCAGTAAGCCGAGCAAAAGATGCTCGGTGCCAATGTAATTATGCCCGAGGTGGCGGGCTTCGTCGATTGCTAATTCAATAACACGTTTGGCTCGGGGAGTGAGTCCAATCTCGCCGGTATTGGGCTTATCGCCACGCCCGATGATAAATTCCACACCGGAGCGTACCTTCCCGAGGTTGGCACCCAGACTGGTGAGAACCTTGGCGGCAACCCCGTCTTCCTCCCGCAATAAACCAAGCAGGATATGTTCTGTGCCAATGTAACTATGATTGAGGTGCTGTGCTTCTTCTTGAGCCAGAGTGAGCACTCTACGGGCTCGCTCTGAAAACTTTTCAAATCGGCTCGCCATTTCTTCCTCCCTGGAACTGCCTCCGCTCAATAAACCCCACTATCGAAGAAAAAGCTAAGAGAATTTATAAGCTCCCTGGCAATGGCATATTTTCCACAAAAGGTTACCCTCTCAGTATCGTCTGCGCTGAAGCGTTTCACTGCCGTGTTCGGGATGGGAACGGGTGGTACCACTTCGCCCAAACCACCAGGAAGCCTATTCACTTGTTCAAACAGCCTGAGGGCTATCTTCTTGCCTACTTTATATCATAAGGCACGGGAGTCACTGTTGCAAGATACCCGAATCGGTTGTCCTTTTGCCCGGCGTGCTAACCGAGCCTGCATAAGATTATACTATCATAAATTCAATCTGAAATCAAAGGTATATGATGTCAATTATGGGTCAATTATAGACAACAAGGCCACGCTTCACAGCGTCAGTCTGTCTTTCTAAGGCTAATATCAAGTTTGAAACAGGCCAAGCCCTCGACCATTAGTACGGCTAAGCTGAACACATTACTGTGCTTACACACGCCGCCTATCAAACAAGTAGTCTACTTGCGGTCTTACTCCTTCCGAAGAAAGATGGGAGATATTATCTTGGGGCATGCTTCGTACTTAGATGCTTTCAGCACTTATCACGACCAGACATAGCTATCCAGCAATGCTCCTGGCGGAACAACTGGAACACCAGAGGTCTGTCCCTCTCGATCCTCTCGTACTAGAGAGAGCCCCCCTCAAATCTCCAAGCGCCCACAACGGATAGAGACCGACCTGTCTCACGACGGTCTGAACCCAGCTCGCGTACCGCTTTAACCGGCGAACAGCCGGACCCTTGGGAGCTGCTTCACCCCCAGGATGCGACGAGCCGACATCGAGGTGCCAAACCTTGCCGTCGATATGAACTCTTGGGCAAGATAAGCCTGTTATCCCCGGGGTAGCTTTTATCCGTTAAGCCACGGCCCTTCCACTCGGAGCCGTAGGATCACTTTGCCCGACTTTCGTCCCTGCTCGACTTGTAAGTCTCACAGTCAAGCCCCCTTATGCCAATGCACTCACCGGGTGATTTCCATCCACCCTGAGGGGACCTTTGGGCGCCTCCGTTACAATTTGGGAGGCGACCGCCCCAGTCAAACTACCTGCCA
>JAPLHG010000035.1:0-7736 GCA_026389745.1 Chloroflexota bacterium
CAATGGCAATTTGGAAGTTCTCTGGAAGCTGAGGGACCGCCATCCCGGTGATAGGATAGTGCCAATAATAAAGACACTACGGTAACAGTATTTATGAGGCAACCATTACCTCTTCGGTAACAGTTATTATGAGGCAATACGTATAGACGAAACACTGTGCGTAATGATAATGAGGCAGGGATTGTCCGTGGCTATCTACTTATATTCGTCAAGCCTGTACCCGTATTCCGGCATTTTCTTATCATCAACATAAACTACTCTGTCTTCCACTGCGACATGTCCCTGCGCGATTAAATCGTGCACCGCAAACGGGTAAATTTCCCAATCGCCTTTCACTTTCAGGGCGTCCTGCAGACTTCCACAGATACGTGCCATCATTGCCAATAATTCTTCACCAGCTTTTGTTTTGAGGGCATCATACGTTTTTATATTATGATTCACAGCAAAATCTGTTACTTTACTTAGCCCCTCCGATAATCCCGTGTTGCCTTTTGACTCCAATTCTTTTAACGCTTGTTTTATGTTAAGAGGTCTCGATTGCACCAACACAGGTCCCGTATCTTCCCCTTTATCGACGATAAACAGGGTTGACCTGATTGCCGTATCTCCGGCTAAGATTGCCTTGGCGAGCGGGAGCCAGTACAAACCATCATAGCCTTTGGTCGTATCCCCAGGGTGAACATTCAGCATTCTGGGGTAGTATCTGTCCACCATCCAGTCCGAAGTCCACTGGTCATAACCCGCCAGACAGATTAAATCAGGCTCTCTGCCGAGCTTGCTTTCGATTAATCGGGATACCTCCTGTTCATACTGCAATCTTTCGGGACAGTTTCTTGGAACCATGCCCGCGCCATATTTCTTTCTGGCTTCCCTGAGATAAGGAACGTGGCTGAGTTCAATCATGTCATGTTTATTTTCCCTGGCAATGGCTACTCCACCGCAACCCGGTCTATTCGTGAAGACAAAATAATTGTGTGTAGGGTTTCTGGCGACTATCTCTCGATAATTGGTACCAGAACCAGACACGAAGCAAACGACGGTCATTCTTTCCCCGTATTTAACCGGGTCATAGACTAACTGCTTCATAGATTTACAAGTGGTGAGCGAGCCAATCTTCAATATCTGAGAAAACCTGTTGGTGCTCCGGGTCATTAAATATTTCGTGGTAAAAACCTTCATATAACTTCAGTTTTTTGTCCTTAGAACTGACACGTTCAAACAACATCTTACTGCCTTCTGGGTCGGATAAACGGTCGGCGGTGCCAAGCATAATTAGAATAGGCAAGGATATCTCTGACATTTGGGCTGGCAATTTCTCTATTGTATTAAGAAGTTCAGCACCCAGACGAGCACTGATCTTACCACGGCACACCAGTGGGTCATTGACATAGGCATCAACTACAGCCTTGTCCCGGCTGACAGTAGTGGCATCAAGGGCAGTAACACCCATTTTGGGCAGAAGAAAAGACAGCACTTTAGCCATTAGTTTGGTCAGGCTTGTGATACTGGCACCTGCCTTCAGGCCTGCTCCGGACAATATAAGCCCATCCAGTTCATTTTGGTGTTTGATAGCATAAGCAGTGGCGATGGTGCCTCCCATACTATGCCCGACCATAAAAACCTTCGTGCTTTCATGCTCGTGGCGAACCTTATCACAAAAAGTCTTCAGGTCATCAAGATAGTAAGAGAACCGCTCAACATAGTTTCGCAAGCCTTCCGATTTCCCGTGACCCCGCAGGTCGAAGGTACAGATGGCATAGCCTCTGGGGACAAAGTAGTTCACCAGGTTTGAATAGCGTCCGCTGTGTTCTGCCAGACCATGAACAACCACTAACACTGCACAAGGAATACCATCCGGCAACCAGTACTGATAGTAGAGGCTAAGATTTTCACGTCCGAGAAATTTTCCTTCCGTATGTTGCATACTACACCTCCATTATGTCAAGAGGTCGAGTGTGCTACCAACACTGTGGCTATACTTTAGCAGTTATTTTGACAAGTATCAACACCCTATACTCATCCACCGGACTGGTGACAGTTTTATTCGCAGATTCAACGCTTTGGTATTACGAAGCTATTCAACTCGCTGTAATTGGAGTCGCGAAAGACAAGGCTGGCCTCTGAACCATCAACCGTAACATCAACAAAGGCATAAGCTTTAACCGAGTACCATACACTTTCCGGAGATACAGATTCCCGCTCCGGTTCAAGCGGATGTCCAAAAGCGCCACAGACAATGTATGTCACCCCTTCTTTCTGAAGCAATTCCAATTGGTGAGCATGCCCGGAAAACACCATGTCCACGCCGTATTTTTCAAACAAAGGAGTTAATTTCTGAATTGTTTCCGGGTTATCATACCATCGCCAACCATTACTGATTGACCCGGAGGCATAGTAGAACCCGTGCCCCATCACAATTGTCCAGTCCTCTGATGGGATGCTTGTCAGTTGTTTCTCCAGCCAGGCACTTTGCTCGCGGGTATAGCTCTCGGCGCTCCATTCAAGGTCAATCACCAGAAAATGAACTCTGCCAACGTCAATCCGCTGCCAGAGTCTTGTACCTGTCTGAAGCTCCATCCCAATAGGATAGCAATACGCTTCGTAGCGTTTCAACCCACCTAAAAGAGTGTCATGATTACCCGCCGCATATTTCGTCGGAATAGCCGACGTGGTGGGTGACAGAGCTTGAAACGCCTCCTGCCATTGGCTATCTTTAAAACCATAATCAACGAGGTCACCTAATGAGAAGAGCATATTAAAGCTATTTGCCGGGTCTGCGATATACTGAAGCATTTTAGAGGACCGGTCATTATGACTCGTGGTATCGCCGAAGTGCGCATCGCTGAAAACCGCAAACCGGAGAGGTTGTCCATTAGTCGGCGGAGTTTTGAAATGATAGGCCTGACCTTCGTTGACCTGGTACCAGTAGTCAGTATCTGGTTCTAAATTGCTTAGCATGAAAACATGTTGTTTTGACGGTTTTTCTTCACTGAGCGTCACACTGGCACTTTCCGAACCCCACTTAACCGTATTAATTGTGAGTTTAGCAGTATTGAAAGTAACTGCCATATTTGGCACATCGTTTGTTCCCGTACCATCCGCAACCAGTAGCTGTGGCGATTCAGCCGCCGTGAGTGAACCAGGAACGACACCGACGTAAACAAAGGCAAGGAGGGGAATGACTATTCCCAGCAACGTCATAATGCGCACGACACAGGATAAGAAACGAATGCCGCCGGCTCGTCTTTTTAACAGCAACCTTCTTTCCAGTATGGCAAGGATAAGTAAGACAATACTAAACAGGGCTAAAACGATAAATGCCAGATGGAATGTCCCGTTGACGCGGAAAAGTCCAATCGTTCCGTGCTGGCTGAAAGCCCAAGCTAAAAATCCAAAGAGCAGAGCTGAGGCAAATACTGCAAGCCAAAGGAAAATTAACTTTTTCATCAGCTACTACTCTTCAGCTTTCCATTGGTCGAAGTACTCGTCAGGACGTGCTGTTTACGCAAGGGGATTTCCTTGAGGAAAAGGTTAACAACAAAAGCGATAATTACAATGAACAAACAAACCAAAAAAACCTTTGAGATAGCAGAGCTTAGCGATTGCCGTAACACCTGCAATAACTGGTCGAAAAGTCCCGCTCCTTGGGGCCCTAAAGTATCTTTTAATTGCGTTTGTGCTTGCACACTGACCAGTACCTGCGGATTATGCGCCATAGAAGCGAGCTGGTCAGCAGGCACCACTGCTTTTACTGCCGCAGGAAGGTCGTTAAGGAATGCAGTGGCAAAGCGGTTGTTCAATACCGAACCGAAAATAGCCAAACCCACAGAGCCGCCGACAGAACGGAAGAAAGCGGCGGCGGAAGTTGATACTCCGAGAACATTATAGGATGATGCATTCTGAACAGCAATAGTATAGAGTGGCATAATGATACCCAGTCCAAAGCCAGTAATAACTACGTTAATGATAGCCTGTGCATAGCTGGTTTGAGGTGTCATTCCGGATAATAGTCCCACGCCAATGACCATAATCCCTAAGCCAAAGATACCCTGTATCCGATAATGCCCCCCAGCGCGTGATAACAATTGTCCCGAGATAAAACTGCCAGCGACATTACTCAGCATCATCGGAGTCAGGAAACCACCGCTTGTAGTTGCCGTCGCCCCCAACACACCCTGAAAAAAGAGCGGGACAAAAGTGATGCTAGCAAACATGCCAAAGGCACTCAAAAAAGAAACCACTAATGAGATAGACATAATCCTGTTTGTAAACAGCCATAAAGGAATGATGGGCTCTTTAGCCCGGCTTTCTACAAAAAGGAAAAGGGCTATCATAACCATGGAAAAGGCAAACAGACCGATAATTTGAGGTGAATTCCAGAGATATTCGGTGCCGCCCCATGACAACGCCAGCATGAGAGGTACTACTGCCAGTATCAATGTACCCAGACCCCAATAATCAATCTGGTGCTTTAAAGTATCCGGTTTGATATTGGGGAAAAAGAAGATGAAGAGTGAAATAATGAGTATTCCGATGGGAATATTAACGAAGAAGACCCAGTGCCACGAAATTGTATCGGTGATGAAACCTCCCAGTGTTGGACCGATAATGGACGATAGACCGAATACAGCGCTCATAAGACCTTGATACTTGCCGCGTTCTGCCGGCGGGAAAAGGTCGCCAATCACCGTGAAGGCATTAGCCATCATCATACCGGCGCCAATGCCCTGAAGACCACGCCACACAATAATCAGTATCATTGTGCTGCTAAGACCACACGAAAGGGACGAAAGTGTGAAAATTATCAGGCCGGTAATATAGAAATACCTGCGACCGTACATATCGGTTAACTTACCCGTGATGGGTATTGCGACTGCTGAGGTAATAATGTAGATTGTCGTTATCCATGTGTACTGACTAAAACCACCCAAGTCGCTGATGATATGCGGCATCGCAGTAGCAACAATTGTCTGGTCCAGCGAACTCATAAACATTGCTAGCAGGACGCCGATCAGGGTGATAATCAATTGACGCCGCGGCAGTGAGCGCATCCCCATGGTCCCACTAGCAGTTCCTGAAGACATTCAATTTCTCCGCACCACAGTATCCTACTGTGTAATTCATATAAGAACTATAATGACGATACATAATCAGGCTGTCAAGGAAGGCAGACAGTCTTGACAGCTTGGTAGACAGCGAACTATAATGCCTGCATGAGCAACGATTTATCAATCAACTCGGCGGAATTCCTAGCATACTAAGGAACCTTATCAGGAGCGCAGCTACTAATGCCCTCTAAAAATAAAATCAGTATCGCCAGCCGGATAAAAGCCATCATCATCATCGTGGTTGGCGTCATTCTTTTTGTACTAGGCATCGGGATGTGGGTAAGCCCTGAAGTCAACTGGGATAGTTTTATAGGAGCATGGTCTTTACTGGGAGTCGAGTTTACCCGCTTGAAGGATGACCCTTTCGCCGTACTCGGTATACTTGTAATAATTGCCGCAGTTCTCATTGCCTATCATGGTATCAAACGTCTCGTCAAGGGTTAGCCAAGCAACTCCGAAGCCAATGATTACGTGGTCAAACCTTTCAGTAATATTGAACTCATTACCAGGGTGGAAACTGCGATACGGCACACCAGCACTGGTGTTTCGAAAACTGGTTAAGCCCCGCTGCCTACCCAAAATCCTCTGGCAATAGATAGCATCAGTAACATCATCAAACCGAGAGACAGACTCTTAAAAATTATCCTAGGTGTAAACAGCTATCACCACAGCATCTTTAGTATTGTATTCATCAAAGAAGGCCGCTACCAATTTCATCCCCACTGTCATTTCCACGATGGGTAGGTTGCGAGCTACTACCACTCCTTCAAGATAAATCTTATGACTGCCTGCAATTTCAATCGTAGCAGCATAGCTATCGGAATCAAAACTCCTCAATATCGCTTTCTTTAGACTCACTACACATCGTAAACTGAATCTTAATAGTGCCATATGAGTACAATTGTTCTATTTTAGTCAACATAGTTTTGTCATTCCGCAAATACACTACCGCCAAAAAACACAGATCGTTTTTTGAACCCATTCCTTACGAATACGATAAATGCTATAATTTATAAGTTCTAAGATGACCACCAGAGAGATAATCACCATCGCCGTTATCGGTACCCGTCAGCCTTCGCCGGAAGAAGCTAAACTGGCTGAGGAAGTCGGGCGTGAGCTTGCTAAAAACGGAGTTGTACTTGTCTGCGGCGGACTCGGTGGCGTGATGGAAGCCGCTTGCCGCGGTGCTTGCTTGGAAGGTGGCTTGACCATCGGCATCCTCCCCGGCAATGAAGCCAAATCCGCCAATCGATATGTCCAGATTCCCATCGTTACCGGTATGGGCTATGCCAGAAACGCAGTCTTAGTTAAATCCGCCCAGGCCGTCATTGCTGTGGGTGGCGGTTATGGCACACTCTCCGAAATTGCCTATGCCCTTGACTTCAAAATCCCAATCGTTGGCTTGAACACCTGGTCGTTTTCCCGCAATAATCGAGTGGATAAATCAATCATTCGCGTACGAAATGCAAAGTCTGCCGTAAATAAGGCTCTAAAACTAGTGAAAGGGAAATAATATGTCAACGATTAAAAGCGTCAAGGCAAGAGAAATCTTGGACTCCAGAGGTAACCCAACAGTAGCCGTTGAAGTGACTCTAGCGGATGGAACAATCGGGTCAGCGGCAGTGCCATCAGGCGCCAGCACCGGAAAATATGAAGCTGTGGAGCTTCGTGACGGTGACAAATCCCGATTCAACGGACAGGGTGTATTAGGGGCAATCAACAACGTGAATACCGAAATCGCCGGCGCCATCACCGGTATGTCTGCCACCGATCAGACAGCAATTGACCAGAAGATGATTAAACTCGATGGCACGACCGATAAATCTCGGCTGGGGGCTAATGCCATTCTGGGCGCATCATTAGCGGTAGCGCACGCCGCCGCTAATCAGGCACACAAACCCCTCTACCGCTACCTGAACGACACCAAGACCTATACTCTACCGGTACCAATGTTGAACATTCTCAACGGCGGCAAACACGCCACCAATTCCACTGATTTACAGGAATTTATGGTCTTCCCCGCCGGCGCCAAATCATTCCGCGAATCCCTGAGAATGGGCACCGAGGTTTATCGTGCGCTAAAGAAAGTTCTGAAGGACAAAGGACTGAATACCAATGTCGGCGATGAGGGTGGCTTTGCTCCATCCCTATCCTCCAACAAAGCCGCTGTGGAAGCCATTTTGCTGGCGATTGAAAAAGCGGGTTATAAACCCGGCAAAGATTGCTTCATAGCCCTTGACCCGGCATCAAGTGAGTTTTATAAAAATGGGAAATACTCACTTGCCAAAGAAGGCGTATCTCTGACCAGTCAGGAGATGGTCGATTATTATGTCAAATGGGTCGCCGATTACCCCGTCGTCAGTATTGAAGACGGTATGGCGGAAGACGACTGGGCAGGCTGGCAGTTACTGACCAAGAGGCTCGGCGATAAAATCCTGCTTGTCGGCGATGATCTTTATGCAACCAATGTCGGTCGCCTCAGCCAAGGCATTAAACAAAAAGCCTCCAATGCCATTCTCATCAAGTTCAATCAGATTGGCACCCTCACCGAGACCATTGCCGCCGCCAAAATGGCTCATACAGCTGGTTGGAAAGCCATTATCAGCCACCGCAGTGGTGAGACTGAAG
>JAPLHG010000035.1:7768-9151 GCA_026389745.1 Chloroflexota bacterium
TATCGACATCATTAGGCACGGGTTTAATAAAGACCGGCGCACCCTGTCGCTCCGAGCGCACCGCCAAATACAATCGGCTCCTAAAAATTGAAGGGGAACTTGGCAAAAATGCCCTTTTTGCAGGCATGCAAACACTCCTTAACCCAAAGAACTGAATATTGATAAAATAGCTATTGTTACCATCGGTATATTTGATAGAATTTTATTGAAACAAAGGATAGTTGGACTACTAGGAGGCACTAATGACAGTTAAAATCGGTATTAATGGTTTCGGTCGGATTGGCAGACTCACTCTGCGCACAATCAATAAGTACCACAAGGACAAGCTGGAGATAGTGGCTATCAATGACCTCACGGACAACAAAACCAATGCCCATCTCCTGAAATGGGACAGCACTTTCGGACAATACCCAGGCACAGTATCTTCTGAAAGCGATGCCATCGTCGTCGACGGCAAAAAAATCAAGGTACTGGCAGAAAAAGACCCGGCAAATATAGCATGGAGAAACTATGGCGCTGACATCGTTATTGAATCGACCGGTCGCTTCACCGATGCCACCAAAGCCGCGGCTCACCTGCAGGGCGGTGCCAAGAAGGTACTCATCTCCTCTCCTGCCAAGAATGAGGACATTACCATCGTGCTGGGTGTGAACGAAGAGCGATACATACCTGAGAAACACAAAATTATCTCCAACGCTTCCTGCACTACGAACTGCATTGCACCGGTAATCAAGGTTCTTCACCAGAGCTTTGGCATCAACAAGGGTTTAATGACCACCATTCATTCCTATACTAACGACCAGCGGATACTGGATGTTTTCCACGATGACCTCCGCCGGGCGAGAGCCGCCGCTATCAATATTATTCCCACCACCACTGGTGTCACTAAAGCCATCGCCCAGGTTATCCCGGAACTAAAAGGTAAACTACACGGGATGGCATTCAGAGTACCAACGCCCACTGTCTCGGTCTGCGACCTTTCTGTCGAACTCAAACAAGAGGTTACTCCCGAGCAGGTCAATCAAGCGCTTAAAGACGCGGCTACCGGACCGCTAGCGGGCATTCTTCAATATTGCGAAGAACCGCTGGTCAGTATGGACTTTAAAGGCAATACAAATAGTTCCATAATAGATGCGCTCAGCACAATAGTCATCGGCGGCAATATGGTCAAAGTGATTGCCTGGTATGACAACGAGTGGGGTTACAGTTGCCGTCTCGCCGACCTCACCGCCTACATCGCCAGCAAGGGATTGTAAACAGAAACTCTTTTCGTTCAGAGAATTCTAAAAGAGGGAGGGCAAAGTCCTCCCTCTTTCTTTTTTGTCATTCCGTTCCCGTATCTGTACGGGACAAGGCTTGACACGGAATCCATATTAATCACTC
>JAPLHG010000066.1 GCA_026389745.1 Chloroflexota bacterium
ATGAGGAAGTTTGGGAGTGTGACATTGCGGACAGTCGACAACCGCCGTGGCCGTAAGTCCCAGATGCGCGCGCCTCTTTCCCTGTCTTGCTTTGGCGTATTTTCGTTTAGGTAGTGGTGCCATTTTTACTTTCTTCCTTTATTACGATTTGTTGTTATCTTTTCTTTATTGCTGTTTTTCAGTTTAAGCAATTCAGCCCAGCGTGGGTCCACTTCCTCTTTCTGACAGCCACATTCTTCGAGGTTCAGGTCTTTGCCGCAGATAGAACACAACCCCGCGCATTCATCCTTACACAGCGGCTTCATTGGCAATGCTATTACAATATATTGCCGTATTGCTTCAGTCAAGTCAAGAACATGATGTCCATCAATGGTAAAACTGCCCTCAAGAACTCTTCTTCAATATGCAGAGGGATGTTACAGGTAAAAGGTTTCAGACAACGACTGCAGGTTAGCTCTGTCGCGGTGGCAAGTGTGCCCTGAACTAGGATACTGTCATTGGTGCGTGTTAACGTAAGCTCGCCCTGAATTAGGTGCTGACTACCACCATCATCTTCCAGAGTATTATTAACCTGAAAGACTCTTATTGAGCCTACTGGTGCCTTGAGTAATTGGGCAACATTCGTCTGCATAATATTTTTCTTAGGATTTAAAAGCTGTACCCGACTGAACTTATCTTGTGGGGGGGGGGGATACTTCCTGCAAGTGATGGTCTGGCTTTATTGATACATTCTTCATTATAGGGTGAAAGCGTGTTAGAGTCAAATTTGTGTTAGTAGATTACCAATGATTTCCTATCCCGTGCGGAATGTAGTCAAGGCGCTATCCTTGGCTCTTACCCAAAACGTACCAAATGCAAGCATAAACCGATGGCAATCTCAAGATGCCCATTTCTATGTCCCAATCATTTCGCTCTCAGATTCGGGAATGTTCAAGTAACACGGGACCGCGGAACAACTACAGTTAAAGCAGATGGTATCACTCGGAACGATCGTATCGACCTTCCTGAGTCCCTCACCTGACCGGGCACCAATTGGTACGGCTTCTGTAGCGAGTTTTGACTTTGTTGTTAAGTCAGATAACCATAACATTCTCTCTAAGTGTAACCTGTTATAATCTTGGTGAAGAACGCTACAGAGTAATAGCACAAGGAGCCAGCTATGGACTTGAATGGTGTTACCAAACTTGTTATCAGTATCCTTGCCAGCTTTGCCGCCGGAGGCATCGGCAGCCTTTTCACCTTCAAAGCAATACCAACCTGGTATGCCGGACTGAAAAAACCACCCTACACCCCACCCAACTGGGCATTTGGGCCTGTTTGGACCACTTTATACCTCCTGATGGCAATCTCGGTCTTTCTTGTCTGGCAAAAAGGATTGGCTGTTAATGGTGCATGGCTGGCTTTTACGCTATTCTGGATCCAGCTTGTGCTTAACGCTCTGTGGTCAGTTATCTTTTTCGGGATGAAGTCGAAGGGAGGAGGAGTCATAACAATTATTGTCCTGTGGCTCCTTATTCTGGCAACGATGATTACTTCTTTCCGGGTTTCGGGGTGGGCAGGTGCACTTCTTATCCCTTACATCTTGTGGGTCAGCATCGCCTCATACCTGAACATTGGGGTCTGGCTGCTGAATAAGTCCACAAACGAATGACAGCCGCTAGCCGTGCTCCTGAATTTGGTTATTAAATCTGCTCCAGACGCAGACTTTCAGGGTGGCGTTTGTTTTCGTTTAGCTTGGTTCGAATCCTCTCAGGTGGGCCTTGGGGGGCAGTTCCCGAACTTCTGTTTGAAAAGAAACACTTGATTCCGGCTATTCAGCAACTACTCGTCTCCAACTCAAGAGCTCAAGATGAGAGAACCACTGACTCTAAATGGCATTGACAACAACTCTACATGGGACTATGCTAAAGCTCCAACATATGAGAGACACGTGAGAACAATATTGCTATGGTGCTGGTGTATGGGTTAAAGACGATGAACAAGGGCGCTGAAACCGCTAAATAATCTGGCGGTGGCTGGTGCCCTTTTCGTTTTTTCGGAAGTATTAGTTTTCCAAATCTTTAAGTACCCGCTCGACACACTCGGGAATCGCGCTCTCTACAGCAGGCGTGCATATTTCACTGAAGGTGATAACGTCCGCGACTTCGATTGCATACACGACTATCTCCGAGGGCATCTTCAGACCCAGCTGCTTTCCCAGTTCGAGCGCCGAAGCAAAGTTGATATCATGAGGCGAGGTAGCATGCATCGTGTCGTTCAGAACTCCTGTGCCGAGTCGGTAAATTTCTCCGGGTTTGCCGCTGTGAGTATTGATGGCGTCAATGATAATGGCGCGATCATAGTCTGCCAACATATCAAT
>JAPLHG010000090.1:0-4748 GCA_026389745.1 Chloroflexota bacterium
ATAACGTTCCTGTATTGCCCCGGCGTATTCTTTGATGCTTCCTCGTGTCACCTGACCCCCCTTTTTTCCTTCGGTCTTCGGTAACACTAATTTTGAGGCAACGACCCCTTTCTTGGTAACACTAATTATGAGTCAATGCGATTGTTTGTAAGTTGCAAATGTTTGGTGTACAATAGACGCCAATGGTTTTAGTTTAGGTGCTGTCTGCCTTTAATTAAAATCAGGAGATATTATTTATGGAGGATGACACAGGTGACCTATCAGGACAAACAAATGACATGCGTGGATTGCGGAAGTGCTTTCACATTTACCGCAAGGGAGCAGGAATTCTTCTCTTCTAAGGGCTATACTAATGAACCCAAGAGATGTCTTTCCTGCCGTCAGAACCGAAAATCACAGCGTGGTGGTGAAGAGAGAAACTCTGGCCCGAGGCAAATGTTCACCGCTACATGTGGTCGGTGTGGCAAGGACTGTGAAGTACCTTTCCAGCCCCGCCAGGGTAAACCGGTCTATTGCAGTGAGTGTTTCAGTGCGATGAAAGCCAACGGCTAGTGCTGGCTTGAAACTCTTATAATCTGTTTTTGGCGACTCCTCTGAAGTCATCTCATGGGGTTTTATCGGAGTAGCAGGGAGACGTGTTGTTTTTATTGGGAAAACAACGAAGGGGTCGCCAAAGCGGATAATTCTTAAGAAATGTGTGGGTCAGAGTGCCTTGGTGCACTAGAGTTTTCTGGTGACTCCGATTAGCTTACCCTGAATCTCAACATTATCAGGATGGTGTTGAAGAGGCTTTAAGTGCTGATTGGCAGGCTTTAGCAAGATCCCATCCTGTTCAATGTAAATTCTCTTCGGTGTAACTTCTTGCCTGTCTTTCAACCATACCGCTACCATTTCACTGGTTAACTCTGCAGGAAATTGGTTAACTTTTTCTGGTATACTATCGGCACGTAGACCGTGTGTGCGGGGGAGTGCTGGAATTGGCAGACAGGCAAGACTTAGGATCTTGTGCCGAAAGGCGTGAGGGTTCGAGTCCCTCCTTCCCCATATCGATTATTTGCTGAAGATAGGGTCTATTAAGAAGATTATAACCTTTGAAAACAAGGTAAGAGATGAACGCAGAATTGCTAAAACTTTGGGTCGCTGTTTTGAATATGCCAATGGATTTGGGTGTAGTGATTGTAGATACGAGAGCCGCCTGTTCTTTTCGAACAATAAAGTTAAAACATTGTCCGTAATCAAAGAGGCTCTGACGGATTTTGGCGTCATATCAACTTTTTAGTTTCTTAGATTTCCGTACCTTCTGGGCGACTAATTTCGCATCAAGCAGGCCTGGACCTCCACACTCTGGGATATAGCAAGTCACATCACTGAATACGCATTTCTTATGACACTGTGGGCATGTGTCATATGGTTTCTCGGCCTCAAAAACATAGTCACATTCACTACAAATCCACCAGCTCACGTTTGCCTCCTTTTATGTAAGCAATTTATGCGATAAGATACTTTAATCCCGCCAATGACTTGAAGTCAAGCGCTTTTGGCAACTTTATTGTCACTCTCACAGAAAACCTTAATCTTCTACGGCCGTATGTGGCCATCGTGTTCAAGAGAAAATATTAGAACCTGGTTCGTACTTTTACCCCACGGTTATAAAGGTATTCTTTCAGTTGTCGGCAGGTATAGTTGCCGTAATGAACAATAGAAGCAACTAGGGCACCGTCGGCGTGTCCAATGGTAAAAGCTTCGTAAACGTGTTCCGGTTTTCCGGCTCCACCAGAGGCAATCACCGGAATACCAACATGGTCGGCAATCATGCGGGTGAGCTTTAGTTCATATCCTTCTTTAGTGCCATCGGCATCAATGGAATTGACCACCAATTCACCGGCACCCAGTGTCTCGCCCGACTTTGCCCACTCAAGAGCATCGATACCGGTAGGAGTAGTACCGTCATTTATGACAATTTCATAGCCGGAAGGAATACCTCTGGTTTCCTGTGTCCTTCTAACATCCATTGAAAGGACCGTACTCTGCGAGCCAATTGCCCGCGCAATTTCCGAGATTAGTTCCTTCCGTTTTACCGCCGCGGTATTGATATTTACCTTTTCTGCGCCCGCCAATCTCAACTTCGTAGCGTCTTCCACGGAACGAATGCCCCCGCCCACCGAGAAAGGAATAAAAATTTGTGAAGCCACTGCCTCAACAAAATTGAGCATTATTTCGCGATTGTTTTTAGATGCGGCTATATCATAGAACACCAGTTCATCGACCCCGTCTTCATAGTACTGACGGGCTTTCTCAACCGGGTCTCCGATGTCTTTCGTGTTCACAAATTTAATACTCTTGGCGAGTTTGCCTTCGCGAACATCCAGACATACTATTAGTCGTTTACTGAGCATGCCTACTGACCCCTGTTCTCTGCTGATTCGGCGGGAACATTACCACCCCATTTGGCAAAATGCTCAAGTATCTGTAACCCCAGACGTCCGCTTTTCTCGGGATGAAACTGAACCGCAAACAGATTTCTATATCCCAGAGCAGAGCAAAATTCAATGCCGTAGTCAGAGACGGCATAAATATTCTCCCGGTTGGCTGGTTGCGGATAATAAGAGTGGACAAAATAGAATTCATCTTCTTGCTCTATGCCTTCAAGCAATGGGTGTGGCTGAATTACTTTTACCGTATTCCATCCCATATGTGGAATCTTGAGTAATTTATCACGGAGCTTAAAACGGACGGCACTTCCGGGAATGAGGCGTAGGCATGGCGTATCTCCCTCTTCAGAACTATCAAGAACAATCTGAGCGCCGAGGCAGATACCTAGTATCGGAATCCCTAATTCAAACGACCGTTTTAGGGATGCAGACAATCCCGTTCGTCCCAAAGTCTCCATCGCAGTGGGTGCCGCGCCGACTCCGGGGAAAATTATCCGTTCGGCATTTTGAAGGTCTGCCGGCGTACTGACAACAACGGACTGAATACCGATCTCGGCACAAGCCCTCTGCACACTTCGGATGTTACCCGCACCATAATCAACAATAGTTATCATCGTTTAAATATCGCTTATATGGAATCTCAATAGTATTCTCTGGGACACAATGCTCTATGTCCATTTTCACTCGGCATTCGCCTACAGCAGTGGTAACCCAACTCTAATCAAAGTCTAAGGTCATCATAGATCAAAGTCAAGTAGTAGTGGGATAATTGTCTAAAAGTATTCATACCCTCAAGGGGGCTCCTTCTGAGGTTTAGTGGGCTATCATCGCGTCTGGTTACCCGGCTTCACGTCACTTTACAGGGGAACTTTTAGATGAAGTAATCGACTAGATTAAGGAGACAGTATCAACAAATCTAGAAAG
This sequence comes from Chloroflexota bacterium, assembly GCA_026389745.1. Classification (GTDB taxonomy): domain Bacteria; phylum Chloroflexota; class Dehalococcoidia; order Dehalococcoidales; family Fen-1064; genus Fen-1064. The sequence continues at coordinate 3,357 of JAPLHG010000090.1, forward strand.
GTTTCTGTGGCGCTGAAATCAGTTCTTTCTTCTCAAACAGGGGTTCGGGAAATACCCCACGAAGTCTTAAAGATTTGACAAAAGCATTGCTGACTTGATATATTTATTTTAATTAAATAGTAATAAAGGCTGGGAACGAAACTAGTAGGCTTCTAGCGGAGCTCAGAGAGCCGGGAAAGGTGTGAGCCGGTGTTAGCGCAGAAGTTGAATGGATTCGGGAGCCGCAACTGAAAATTCGTAAGAATGAGTAGGATTTGCCGGAGAGGGCACCGTTAACAGAGCCCAGGGTATTGTTCTTCATCTCGAGAATTGTACCTGAAAGAGACATCCTTCCTGTGGAGGATAAATAGGGTGGCACCGTGAAGTAAGCCCTTCGCCCCTAAAGCGAAGGGCTTTTTGTTTGTACAAAGGGAAGGTAACATATGTACTACCCATCTTTGACCGAAATCAAAAGCCGAAAATGGGATGGGAATTTAATTCCCGTTTACCGTGAGATTGTGGCTGATATGGAAACCCCGGTATCTGCCTTCCTGAAGATTGGTCGTGGCGGTAATTCATTCCTCTTGGAAAGTGTCGAGGGTGGTCAAAGGTTAGCACGTTATAGTTTTATCGGCACTGAGCCGTATCGCGAGTTAACTATCTGGGGAAAAGACAAGACCGACCCGTTAATCTCAATTGCTCGGGAGTTAAGTAAATACAAGGTCGTATCCCTTGAGGGCTTGCCGCGCTTTTGCGGCGGCGCTGTTGGTTATCTTAGTTATGAAACAGTATGCCGTTTTGAGAAGTTGCCATCGCCGGAACGTGATTCATTGAACCTGCCGGAAGCCAGGTTTATGTTTGTGGATACGATGCTGGTTTTTGACCATGTTACGCATAAAATTAAGGTGCTGAGCTACGTCCATCTCAATGGAGATATCGTCAAAGCCTATCAGCAGGCGGTTAATAAGATTGATGACATGGTAGAGCGCTTGCATCTGCCTCTCGAGATGAACCAGCCAGCTGGAAGCAAGATTAAATCAACGCATAACTCCAAACTGACATCTAACTTTTCCCGTGATGATTTTGAGTCAAGCGTGCGAAAAATCAAGGAGTATATTACCGCCGGTGAGGCTATTCAGGTAGTCCTTTCTCAACGGCTTGCGCAACCAACGAGTCTGTCACCTTTTGAAATCTATCGGGCTTTGCGCACCATTAATCCTTCACCATACATGTTCTTTATGGACTTCAAAGATTTTCAACTTGTTGGCTCTTCGCCGGAGGTGTTGGTCAGGGTGGAGGATGGTATGGTGATGACCCGCCCTCTCGCCGGGACGAGACCGAGGGGCAAAACTCCCGAAGAAGACGTTCGGCTGGAGAAAGAACTGCGAAACGATGAAAAAGAGTGTGCCGAGC
>JAPLHG010000090.1:4791-5196 GCA_026389745.1 Chloroflexota bacterium
TACTTTATTTTGGTGTTTTTTATCTTTTTTCATTTTAACGGACGGGTTAGCCAGCCGGGGACGGTCGAGGTTAGCGAATTGATGGAGGTGGAGCGCTATTCTCATGTGATGCATCTGGTCACCCAGGTACAGGGTCAACTCCGACCGGATACGAATGCCTTTGATGCCCTGCGTGCTTGTTTCCCGGCAGGTACGGTATCCGGCGCTCCCAAAGTAAGGGCAATGGAAATCATCGCGGAGATGGAACCGGAGAAAAGAGGACCTTATGCAGGTGCCGTTGGTTATTTTTCTTACTCGGGTAATATGGATATGGCAATTGCTATCAGAACAATGATAGTGAATAAGGGTGTTGCCTCTGTGCAGGCAGGCTGTGGGATTGTTTATGACAGTGTGCCTCATGGTGAA
>JAPLHG010000090.1:5229-8978 GCA_026389745.1 Chloroflexota bacterium
AGTGTGCCTCATCGTGAATATGAAGAGAGTATGAATAAAGCACGGGCACTGCTCAGGGCACTTGACCAGGCAGAAACTCAAGGCGGGTGACAGGAGGAATTATGTTGTTGCTGATTGATAATTATGATAGTTTTACTTACAACCTATTCCAGTATCTAAGTGAACTGGGAGAGGATGTGTTGGTGGTGCGGAATGACAAAACCACGATTGATGCCATTGAGCGGTTGAAGCCTGAGAGAATCGTGATCTCTCCCGGACCATCGACGCCACAAAATGCAGGCATCTCTAATGAGGTAATACGGCATTTCAGCCCTAAATTGCCGATACTCGGTGTGTGTCTGGGACACCAGTGTATCGGGTATAGCTTCGGCGGCGTAGTCGGGCAGGCTCTGGTTATTATGCACGGGAAGGCATCATTAATAAACCACAATAATCAGGGGGTATTTATGGGGCTACCCAACCCCTTCTCTGCCATCCGCTATCACTCACTGGAAGTAAAACGGGAAAAACTCCCTGATTGTCTGGAAATCACTGCCTGGACTGAGGACGGTACGATTATGGGATTACAACATTGCCGGTATCCGCTTCAGGGCGTCCAGTTTCACCCTGAGTCCTTTATGACACAGTGCGGAAAAGACGTTTTGAGAAATTTTCTTAGCGGAGTTAATTAGATGATTAAAGAAGCTATTCAGGCTCTGGTCGGCGGACGCTCGCTCACTATGGATGAAGCCTCTGTTGTAATGACTGAAATCATGGAGGGCAATGCTACGCCGGCGCAATTCGGTGCTTTTGTGACTGCTCTGCGGCTCAAGGGAGAAACGGTAGAGGAAATCGCCGGTTTAGCCCGGACGATGCGGGCAAAAGCCCTGCATGTGAGTATTGCAGAGACGGTAGTGGATACCTGTGGCACCGGTGGTGACGGATTGGGTACCTTTAATATCTCTACTACTGCCGCTTTTGTTGCCGCCGCCTGCGGACTGAAAATTGCCAAGCATGGTAATCGCGCCGCCAGTAGTCAGTGCGGTAGTGCCGATGTGCTGGAGGCTCTGGGAGTGAAGATTGACCTCAATCCTGAGGGGGTGCAGGAGTGTTTGAAAAGGGTGGGCATCGGTTTTATGCTGGCGCCGGTATTCCACCCGGCGATGAAGTATGCCGCGGCACCACGTCGGGAAGTAGGTATTCGCACGGTGTTTAATATCTTAGGACCTTTGACCAATCCTGCCAACGCCAGTGCTCAAATGCTTGGTGTGGCAGAGAAAAGTTTGGTAGAAAAGATGGCCATTGTATTGAAAATACTGGGTTGTCAACATGCCCTTGTAGTTCACGGTGAAGATGGTCTAGATGAAATCACCATTACGAGAAAGACCTTCGTTTCGGAATTGAAAGGCGGCAATATCAAGAACTATGAGATTGAGCCTGAAAAAATGGGTTTGCGGCGGGCTGGTTTGGACAGTCTGAAAGGTGGCACTGCCAAAGAAAATGCCGACCTGTTACGCGGTATTCTGTCTGGAAAGCAGGGACCACAGCGTGATATCGTGCTGATGAATGCTGCGGCGGTACTGGTGGCGGGAGACAAAGTAACGCAACTTGAGCAGGGTATAGCACCGGCGAGTGAAGCAATCGATAACGGGCGGGCACTTCGGAAACTGGAACAACTGGTCGAGTTCAGCCGGAGTTTTTGCGAGGAGTCCTAATATGGTTCTGATTGACATTGTCAGAAGTAAGAAAAAAGAGCTTGCATCCAGTAAGCGTAATTTCCCTCTGGAAGAAATGAAAAAAATGATTTTGGCACAGTTGCCACCTCTTGATATGGCACCTGTCTTGAAAAAGGGCGGTGTTCAACTTATTGCCGAGGTGAAGAGGGCATCACCTTCAAAAGGTGTGGTTTGCACTAGTTTTGACCCGGCAGAGATAGCTAAAATCTATGTCAAGAATGGCGCCGCCGCGATTTCGGTTTTGACCGAGTCTGCCTATTTCTATGGTAGTCTTGAACATCTGAAAAACATCAGGATAGCCGTAAATAATAGAATCCCCTTACTGAGAAAGGATTTCATTTTTGACCCTTACCAAATTTATGAATCACGCGCCTATGGCGCCGATGGTTTATTGTTAATCGTAGCTATTCTGTCATCCCGGAAGCTATCAGAACTTCTGCAATTGAGCCATCAACTTGGTATGAGTTGTCTGGTAGAAGTGCATGATGAGGCTGAATTAGAAGTTGCCCTGAAGAGTGGAGCATCAATCATTGGAATCAACAACCGTGACTTAAATACTTTTACGATTGACTTGAAGACAACGGGGCGATTGCGTTCGCTCATTCCTCCCGACCGCATTGTGGTCAGTGAGAGTGGTATCAAAAGTCGTGCTGATATGGAGAAGTTGAGACAATTAGGTGTTGATGCGGTATTAATTGGTGAAGCTTTGATGTCTGCATCGGATATGGCGGCTAAGATAAGGGAGCTATTATGACCCGGGTCAAAATTTGCGGAATATCCGATATTGAGTCGGCGGTAGTTGCTAGTCAGGCAGGTGCGGATTTTTTGGGGTTGGTATTTGCTCCCAGCCGGAGACAGGTCTCGCCGGAAAAAGCACGGGAGATAGTCGAAGCGGTTCGTCAGTTAAAGACATACCCGCCGATAGTTGGCATTTTTGTCAATACGTCAGCCAGTGAAGTAAATCAGATGGCTGATTACTGTCGGCTGGAATGGGTACAGCTTAGCGGCGATGAAACATGGGCAGACTGTCAGAAAATTGAGAAGCCCGCTATCAAGGTTTTTCGTATATCTCGGGATACAACACAAACTGAGATTTCAACTGAAATTGAGAAGGGTTACAGGTTAATTCGTCCCAAACAACTTCTTTGTCTGCTCGATTCATCGGTTGAAGGTACTTATGGAGGGACGGGGATAACATTTAACTGGCAGGTGGTTAAAGCAGTATCGGCCAAGTTCTCGGTGATGATTGCCGGCGGCTTGACGCCTGAAAATGTCGGTCAATTGATTCGAGAAATTTGTCCTTGGGCGGTTGACGTTTCCAGCGGCGTTGAGACCAACGGCCAGAAAGATTTACTCAAAATTAAAGCCTTTATTGAGGCGGTGCATAAGTTAATACCTGAGCACGGAGGAGGTGGTTATCGTGACTGAAGAGCAGGGATACTTTGGTGATTATGGCGGACGGTTTGTGCCTGAGACTTTGGTGCCGGCGTTAGATGAATTAACTGCGGCTTATGAAGCAATCAAAACAGATGCTGGCTTCTGGAAAGAATTCGAGTCATTGTGCCATGAATATGCCGGCAGACCAACCCCGCTATACTTTGCGGGAAAATTAACTGAGCATTGTGGTGGCGCCAAGCTCTTGCTGAAGAGGGAAGACCTTGCCCACACCGGAGCTCACAAGATTAATAATGCCTTGGGTCAGGCAATGCTGGCGAAAAGACTCGGCAAGCAGAGAATAATTGCCGAGACAGGCGCCGGTCAGCACGGTGTCGCTGCTGCGGCTGTCTGCGCTCGCATGGGGCTGGAATGTATTATCTATATGGGCGAGGAAGATATGCGTCGCCAATCGCTGAATGTCTTCCGGATGAGACTGATGGGTGCCGAAGTGCGCCCTGTTTCTTCGGGTAGCCGCACTCTCAAGGATGCCATCAATGAAGCTATCAGAGACTGGGTAGGCAACGTTCGGAATACTCATTATATGCTGGGTTCGGTAGTCGGTCCGCACCCGTATCCTTCGATGGTGCGGGATTTCCA
>JAPLHG010000037.1:0-11674 GCA_026389745.1 Chloroflexota bacterium
TAAGGGGCATCCGGCAGGCGCATCCGGTGTGGCGATGGCAGTGGAGATTTTCGAACAGATGCATGGCGAAGCCGGTGCCCGACAGGTGAAAAAAGATGTCAATCTTGCCATAACCCACAATGTCGGGGCTCATGGTACAGCAGTGGTTGTGAGCATATTTGAGAGGCGAGCATAACGATGGCTGACAGACCATTTACGTCTGATTCTTTCTATCAATTTGCGGCGGAAAAGAAGCTGATGGGTTCCCGGTGTCAAACCTGCGGTACTTTGTATTGCCCGCCAAAACCTATTTGTATCAAATGCCACAGCGATAAGATGGAGTGGGTGGAATTAAAAGGCAAGGGCAAAATCGCCGCTTTTTCGGTCATCCCTTATGGCCCAATGCCTTTTGTGAAAGAAGGTTACGGACGGGGAAATCCTCACTGCTCGGGTATCGTGGAACTGGAAGAAGGACCCAGGATTGCCGCCCAGATTATCGGTGTTGATGTGGCTCACCCGGAACAGATTAAAATTGGCACGACGGTAACACTGGACTTCATCGAACGTGGAAGCTGGCACTTTGTTGAAGATGTCGCTAAGGTCAAAAAGACCTACCCCGTTTTCAAAGTTCAGTAGAAACTACAGATGAATCGCCAAATAAAAATAGTTGTGGGCGGTATTGAGGTGGAAGGCTGGCTTAACAAGTCCGATACTGCCCGTATGGTCTTTGACGCTTTACCGATCACTAGCGAAGCTAATCTGTGGGGAGATGAGATTTATTTCTATGTCTCCCTGCAGACAGCTTTGGAAGACGGGAAGGAGACAGTCGCTCTCGGGGATATTGCTTACTGGACTGAGGGACCGGCATTGTGCATTTTCCTTGGGAAGACACCAATCAGCCGTGGGAATGAAATCAGACCAGCGAGCGCCGTCAACATCATCGGAAAAATCAGCGGTATTAAATCATTGCTGGGTAAAGTTAAAGACGGTTCGAAAATCACGGTACGGAGGTAACGGTGGAGGTATTGGAGGCAATCAGGACAAGGAGGTCTATACGGCAGTATAAGAATGAGCCGATACCTCCAGATGTGATTGAGAAACTGCTAGAGGCGGGACGCTGGGCGCCATCAGCCAGCAATTCTCAGCCGTGGGGGTTCATAGTCATTGCCGATGCAGAATTAAAGAGAAAGGTCTCCCGGTCTTTTGTTTTTGGACATTTTCTAGCTGAAGCACCACTGGGCATTGCCGTTGTTGTTGACCCATGGCGAACTCCCTGTGCAATTCAGGATGGCACACTGGCGGCTTATGCCATCTGGTTAGCGGCTCATGCCCTTGGATTGGGAGCTTGCTGGATAAACCCGAACATTAGCAGAGGTATAAAAAAGATTCTTTGTATTCCCGCCACGAAAAAACTTATCTGTATCCTATCGATCGGTTATTCTGCCGAATCTCCTGTCCACACACGTCGCAAGTTACAGGGCTTTGTTTATTTTGAAAAGTACGGTAACAAAGAAGGCCCAATTTCATTTAGGCAGGGTTAGATATCTTACTGGGATGTAATTTTGAGGTGAGATAGAGTTTCTATCTCACCTCTCTTTATTTCGCAATTATTATGTATTACGTCGCTTTTGCAAAATCCAATAAATTTAATCTTAATGTTGACTTGCCATTCCATTGGTCAAGTTCCAGACTGTAAACAATATCCAGCGGTGATGATAGTTCCGAATGGTTATCACCGAAACCGAATGCCACCGCATCCCAGGTCGTATTATCTTGCTGAAGTTTCAGCCTGAGGTGTCCGCCATTATTACCCATTGTGCGGCTACTGACTACCTTGACGTTTCGGCTGAGGAAAGTGGGTGCAGGATTGCCCTGACCGAAGGGTGCCAATTGCTGAATGGTGCGGTAGGCATCACCGGCAAGGTCTCGTAGCGAAACTTCAGCATCGATGTCAATCTTTGGTCTAAGGTCAACACTGGCAAGCTGAGTGTCTGCCAGTTTCAGCAGTCGCTCGTAAAGGTGGGGCAGATTGTGGCTCAGTATCATAAAACCAGCCGCTCCAGCGTGCCCACCATATTCCAAGAACAAATCGTGGCACTGAGTCAGGGCATTGATAATATTGAATTCAGGAATACTGCGACAGCTCCCGGTGCTGACTTTTTTGCCTGTCCTGATGACTACCGATGGTCTGTAAAACTCCTCTGTGAGCTTATTGGCAACGAGTCCTGAAATCCCCGCCGAAAAATTGTCAATACTGACCATCAGTAGTGGCTGAAGCCCTTCGGCAAGCACCTTTTCCTTTGCTGTTGATGCCGCTTGACTGGTCATTTGCTGGCGTTCGGTGTTCTTCTGCTCCAGCCAGCGTGTTAATTCTTCAGCCTTCTCACGGGAATCAGTCGTCAGGAGTTCGTAACTGGGGAGTGCATGGTCGAGTCGGCTCGCTGTAGTCAGTCTGGGAGCAATCACCCATGTAATATTCTCGGCAGTGAGATTACCGGCTGGTAATCTTTCGCTGAGGCCGAGTCGTAAAGAGGTATTCATTCTCTGTAAACCTTCTTTGACGAGGTAGCGGTTTTCTCCCAGGAGCGGCGTCATATCGGCTACTGTGCCAAGGGCGACCATGTCAATGACTTCACTAAGTTGTTGTTCTTTACTAACGCCCATCAGTATGGCTTGCAATAGTTTGTAGGCAACGCCGACACCTGCCAGTTCGATGAAGGGGTAGTGGGAATCAATTCGTTTGGGGTTGACCACTGCCAGGGCTGGTGGCAGTTCTTCGGTGGGAGTATGGTGGTCAGTGATGATGACATCTATGCCCAGTCGGTGGGCTTTCTTGACTGGGTTGATGCCGGTAATGCCGCAATCGGTCGTGATGATGAGACCGACGCCTTCGTTATGAAGAGTTTCCAGAGCCGCAATTTTAAGTCCATGCCCTTCGTTGAGACGGTGCGGAATATAAGGGATGGCCTTGACATTGAAGGTGGAAAGCCCTTGAACTAGTAATGCGGTGGACGTAATGCCATCCACATCAAAATCTCCGTAGATGGCAATCTTTTCGCCAGCGAGCATGGCGCGGTAGATTCTGGTGACCGCTACCTCCATATCCGGCAAAAGAAAAGGGTCGAAAGATAATCTCCTATCGGCTTTGAGGAATGGTTCAATCTGTGACGGCTCGGCAAGCCCGCGATTAAATAGAATCTGAACAATCAGTGGCGACAATCCTGACTTGCCAAGTGGATGTCCACTTAGCACTGATGGGAGAATATGCCAGCGCTTGTGGTTCAAGCCTAAGCCTCACTGTATTTTCTGATGACTAGCACTGAGTTGTGCCCACCGAAACCAAAAGCATTGGACATAGCCGTTTTAATATTAGCTTGACGTGCTACGTTCGGTACATAATCGAGGTCGCAGTCCGGGTCAGGAGTGGTGTAGTTGATTGTTGGTGGTATGATACTGTTCTGCATGGCGAGAATACAGATTGCTGCTTCGATGGCACCGGCCGCTCCTACCAAATGTCCCGTCATCGACTTGGTGGAGCTTACCGGCACTTTATAGGCATAATCGCCAAAGACGGTTTTGATAGCCTTAGTTTCAATCTTGTCGTTGAGTGGTGTTGACGTGCCGTGAGCATTGATGTAATTGATGTCGGTGGGTGATATCTTGGCTTTTTTGAGCGCCATTTTCATTGCCCTGATAGCCCCATCACCACCTTCCGTCGGCGCTGTGATGTGATAGGCATCACTGCTGGCGCCGTAACCAATGATTTCCGCTAGTATGTTGACACCGCGTTGTTTAGCATAATCCAGACTTTCCAGAATGAGGATGGCTGAACCCTCACCAAGGACAAAACCATCCCGCTGGGCATCGAAAGGACGGGAAGCCTGTTTGGGGTTATCATTGCGGGTTGATAGAGCCCTGGCGGCATTGAACCCAGCCACGCCAATGGGTGTAACTGGCGCTTCCGCCCCGCCGGCAAGCATCGCTACTGCATCACCGCGCTTGATTATTTCGTAGGCAGTACCGATGGCATCCGAGCCGCTGGAGCAGGCAGAGGTGGGACAGAAGTTTGCGCCTCTTGCTCCTAGGGTGATGGAAATCTGGGCAGAAGCCATATCAGAAATCATCATTGGCACAAGGAAAGGGCTCACCTTATCGGGTCCCTTTTCTGACATTGTTTTTATCTGTTCGGATAGAGTGATTAATCCGCCGATGCCACTGCCCACAAGAACGCCAATATTGTCACGATTGCTTTCATCAATCTGCAGTTTGGCATGCTGTATCGCTTGTTTACTGGCCGTCACGGCGAACTGTGTAAAACGGTCCATACGGCGGGCATCTTTGCGGTCGATATAGTTACTCGGGTCAAACCCTTTGACTTCAGCGGCGAATTTAGTGATATGGGCACTGGCATCAAATAAAGTGATGTTATCGACGCCTGACTTGCCGTTTATCAATGCTTCCCAAGTGCTGGGAGTGTCCAGCCCTAAGGGGCTAATAATACCTATGCCGGTAATGACGACTCTATTATTTTGGCTATCGTTGACCATTGTGAACCTCCGGTTCTCACAGAGTGGTGAGTGCAGATTGCTCAAATTTGCCGTCTTATAGATATCGTTAGTATAATTGATTAGTTGGTTTTTCGTCAATTTGTTATAGACTGTTTCTACTTCTAAATTCACTGTTCAAGTGGTTATTGTTATCAGATGAAAATTGCCTTTGAGACATTGGGATGTAAATTGAATCAGGCGGAGACGGAGTCGCTCGCCCAGCAATTTGCTCTTGCCGGTCACGACCTTGTTAATGGTATTGATAAAGCGGATATTTATGTTTTGAACACCTGTACAGTGACTCACACCGCCGACAGTAAGTCCCGTCATCTGCTCAGATTGGCCCATCGTCGCAATCCTAATGCCATCTTGGTGGCGATGGGTTGTTATGCACAACGAGCGGCTTCGGAACTGGCGGAGATTGAAGGTGTTGGTCTTGTGGTGGGCAATGATGAGAAAACAAACCTTTTGCGAATACTTCAAAAAGCCGTGCATATAGATAGCTCTGGGAAAGACACAATCTGTCTATCTCATTCTTCCTTGCGCACGCGAGCCTTTCTTAAAATACAGGATGGTTGTCGTAGTTTTTGTGCTTACTGCGTTGTACCTTTCGTACGGAATACTGAAGTAAGCATACCCCCGGATGTGGTCATTAGTGAGGTCAAGCAGAGAGCCAAAGAGGGCTATCAAGAAGTGGTGCTGACCGGTACCAGAGTCGGAGTTTACAGTTGTGCAGGTGTACATTTGGAAGGACTGCTGAGCCGCATTATTGAGGAGACAGATATTTCCAGGGTGCGGCTATCTTCTTTACAACCCGGGGAAATTTCTCCGGAACGGTGGCTATCACTACCGATGTCAGTGTCGGCTTCCCCGGTGAAACAGATGAGGAATTTGCGGAAAGCCTTGATTTTTATCGGCGGATGGGATTTGCCCGAATTCATGTTTTCCCGTATTCACCCCGTGCAGGGACGGAAGCGGCTGAGATGTCTGGGCAGGTAGTAGACAGAGTTAAAAAAGAGCGCTCTCAGAGAATGTTGACACTGGCAGATGAAAGCACTCGTAAGTTTAGAGAACAGTTCGCCGGTGAGTTATTGGATGTTTTGTGGGAAAAACAGACGGATGAAGGTGTTTGGTCCGGAGTTACCGGTAATTACATCAGAGTTTTTGTGAAAGATAGCCAGAATTTAAGTAACAGGCTCTCATCGGTTAAAGTGAAGTGATGGGGAGAATCATCAGGAGGATTTATGAGTAGCGGCGAGCGGCATTTTCTGGATATGTTTTTAATCCCCGGAGTGTCGCTGTGGTAGGCGCCAGCCGGAATATGATGACGGCGAATTATTTTCTAACCGCTAATTTATTAAATTTGAAATACCCGGGGAAAATTTATCCTGTCAACCCGAATGCCACTGAGATAATGGGATTGAAAGCTTACCCTAATTTACAGAGTATTGAAGATGAGATAGATTTGGCAACAGTCTCGGTGCCAGTTCTGAAAACGCCGGATGTTGTCAGGGATTGTATTGCCAAGGGAGTGAAGGGGATAGTCATCATCGCCGGCGGTTTTTCGGAAACAGGGAATAATGGAAAGGGGTTGCAGGAAGAGGTAAAAGGACTCCTCGAAGAGAATAGTATCAGAGTAATTGGTCCTAATTCGTTAAGCCCGCTCAATTCTGTTGTTAATTTCATCATTGCCTTTGGTTTTGTTGAGAAAGCTAAGAAAACTAGAACCGTTATTTAATTTCAAAATGATACACTACCAAACCCATTCAACCTCTGTCTGGCGCAAGCTAGTTATGATATAATAAATCCGTATAGTTCTGTTATTATTAGGTAAGCAGTAGCCGTTTGTAAGTTAGTATTTGTAAGAACGGCCCAACACTCAATTTGAGCCAGCAGAAAAACTCGCAGAAGTTTTTACATATTCAATTTATAGTAAGGGGTCGATAGTGACTTACCAGATGAAAAACGAAAAGCTCAATAACTGGGTCCGTGAGGTTACCAACCTGTGCCAACCCGACAAAATTTACTGGTGCGACGGGAGTAAGAAAGAATATGGCCATCTGATGGCACAAATGGTCTTGGAGGGTAGGGCAATCCCTCTGAAAAAGCGCCCTAACAGTTTTTTATTTCGTTCCGACCCGAGTGATGTTGCTCGCGTTGAGGCGCGAACATTTATCGCCACTAAAACTAAGGAGCAGATCGGACCGACGAATAATTGGGTTTATATTGACGAACTCAAACAGACGATGACGGGTCTGTATAAGGGCTGTATGAAGGGTCGCACGATGTATGTAATTCCCTTCTCTATGGGACCAGCCGGGTCACCAATGTCGAAGTTAGCCATTGAGATTACCGATAGCCCATACGTCGTCTGCAATATGCATATCATGACGCGTGTTGGTGGTAAGGTGATTGACCTCCTGAATAATGGTGGGGATTTTATCCAATCTCTCCATTCTGTCGGTGCCCCATTAGAAAAAGGGCAAAAGGATGTTTCTTGGCCGTGCGCTCCTATGGAGAAAAAATATATTAGCCATTTCCCTGATGAGAACTCAATCTGGTCTTTCGGCTCCGGTTACGGCGGCAATGCTCTTCTGGGAAAGAAGTGTTTGGCATTACGTCTGGCATCCGTCATTGCCAAACGTGAAGGATGGATGGCAGAGCATATGCTTATCCTCCGATTAACTAGCCCTGAAGGCAGAAAGTACCATATTGCTGCCGCCTTCCCTTCGGCTTGTGGCAAGACTAATCTGGCTATGGTCCAACCCACTGTGCCTGGATGGAAATCCGAATGCATCGGCGATGACATTGCGTGGATAAAAATATCGCCTGACGGACGTCTTCATGCTATTAATCCGGAGTCAGGCTTTTTCGGAGTGGCACCCGGTACTTCTTATCAGTCAAACCCGATGGCAATGGATACATTGAGAGAGAATGTCATCTTTACGAATTGTGCTCTGACAGATGACGGAGATGTATGGTGGGAAGGAATGGATGGCGACAAGCCCTCTCATACTATCGATTGGAAGGGTCGTGATTGGACTCCATCCAGTAAGGAAACGGCTGCCCATGCAAATGCTCGTTTCACTGCCCCTGCATCACAATGTCCTATTATCTCTCCTGACTGGGAGAAACCCGAGGGTCTACCCATAGACATCTTTATCTTCGGAGGTCGCCGTTCCGCCGTAGCACCACTGGTGATGGAGGCGTTCAGCTGGGATCACGGCGTTTTTCTTGGGGCTACCGCCGCTTCGGAGCCCACTGCCGCCATTCTTGATAATGTAGGTATTCGGTATGACCCATTTGCCATGTTTCCTTTTTGTGGGTACAATATGGCCGATTATTTTCAGCATTGGTTTGATATGGGTGATAAACTAAAGAGTAAGGCACCGCGGATTTTCTATGTGAATTGGTTCCGGAAAAGCCATGATGGCAAGTGGTTGTGGCCCGGATTTGGGGAGAACAGCCGAGCTCTAAAATGGATGTGTGAACGTGTTGATGGTAAGGCGGGAGCTAAGAAAACCTCAATCGGTTACTTGCCAAATGAGAGTGACCTAGATTTGAGAGGTCTCAATATCCCGCAGAAAAACTTAAGAGAACTGTTAAGAGTCGACGCAGAAGTTTGGAAAGCTGAGATTCCCAAAATGGAAGAATTCCTTTCACAATTCGGCGAACGTCTTCCTAAACGATTGCGCAATCAATTCGATGAGCTAAAAAGTCGTTTGGGATAAGCCAGCACAAGCCTCCTCCTAGAGGTGATTTTTATTTGAAGTACATGGCAGTCCTATTCGACCTCGATGGGACATTATTGGATACTCTCCAGGATATTGCCGATTCGGTAAATAAAGGATTGGGCTATCTTGGTTTCCCACAGCATGAAATTGAAGCTTACAAGGCATTAATCGGTGAAGGCAAAGAAGCCCTGGCTCTCCGCGCACTCCCGGAGCATCACAGGAATGTCGTTACAGTGGAGAAATTACTTGCCTACATAAACGAAGAATACTCCAAGCATTGGGCAGACAATACACATCCCTACGAGGATATTCCTGAATTACTGGATGATTTAACCGTCAATGACATCAAAATAGCCATACTTTCTAACAAGCCTCACGACTTGACTAAAATGATGGTGGCCAAGATGTTATCACGGTGGCATTTCGAGATTGTAGTGGGAGCTTTGCCGTCTGTGCTTAAAAAACCTGACCCGGCAGCGGCATTGCAGATAGCAAGGCATCTCAATATTAGTCCATCTCAATTCCTCTATTTGGGTGATTCAGAAATAGACATGGAAACAGCTAACGGAGCTGGCATGTATCCTGTAGGAGCTCTATGGGGCTTCCGTTCTGCCGAAGAACTTTTAGACGGGGGAGCTAGAACACTCATCGAACACCCAAGAGAGCTTCTATCTATTTTATAAGTAAGGGGGGACTTTATTACGCAGGGTTATTCGCTATGAAAGCAGGATGCGGGCATCAACTGTTACACAGCCTTTGCCTTGCTCCAGAACTTTCACCGGGTTTAGGTCAATTTCGGCTATCTGGGGCAAGTCTTCTACCATCGCTGAGACACGTAATAAAAGTTCCTCGATCGCCTTGATATCGCTTGGTTTTGCCCCACGCCAGCCCTCCAGCAGGTGATATGTCTTAACAGAACGCACCATTTCTCGTGCATCGATATCGGTCAATGGGTGGATGCGGAATGTTACGTCCTTGAACAATTCGGTGTAGATACCACCTAATCCGAAAAGGATTAAAGGGCCAAAGGATGGGTCTTGAGTAACACCGACAATCGTCTCAATACCATCGGTAATCATCGGTTGCACTACCACACCCTGCATCTCTTTAAGTCTACCGATATCAGACAGGCGGTCTTTTATCTGGTCGAATGCCTGCCTGACCTCTGATGCCGAGCGCAGATCGAGAGATACACCGCCAACATCTGTCTTATGAGCAATGGTTTTTGAATAGAGTTTGATGGCAACCGGGAATCCGATTTCCTCAGCAATCCGTATTGCTTCATCGGCAGTAGTAGCCACTTTGGAAGGGATACTATTGATGCCATAGCAGTTCAATAATTCGATAATAGAATCACCATCTATCCGGACGGGCTGTTTTGTGGCTTTTTGGAGAATCGAATTGATTGTGGCAAGCGCCTTCTTTTTATCGATACCAGCTATGTGAGGGATGCTCCCTTTAGGTCTCTTCAGCCAGTCGCTGTACTCACAGGCTTTAGCGATGGCAATGGCGGTAGCTTCCGGGAAAGAATAAGATGGCACATCAAACTCGCCACCACTCAATTCAGCCGAGACACCGCGTTGCCCCATAAATGAAACAAGTAATGTCTTGCCCATCTGGTGGAACTCTGGAGATATATCACGTATGGCTTTGGCGACGTCTTCGGTACGGGTAGCAACTGGTGAAACAAGGATGGCGATGGCGATATCTATATTTTCGTCTTGAGCCAGCAGGCGTAATGCACGATGGTATTCGGGGCCACCAGACTCGGCGGTCATATCCACCGGATTATTGACACTTGCCTGGGGTGGCAGGAAACTCTTAAGTCCCAATTTTGTTTTTTCTGATAACATGGTTATTTCTAAGCCTCTGTCAGCGCAGGCATCGGCAGTTAGAATCCCGGGTCCACCGCCATTAGTCAGGATGGCCACTTTCCGTCCTTTGGGTATTGGTTGGTGAGCAAATAAATTGGCAGTATCAAAGAGTTCCTCCAGCGTATCAACGCGTGTTATTCCTGCTTGTGTAAAAAGTGCTTCAGTTGCAACTTCTGTGGATGCCATAGCGCCAGTGTGGGAGGCAGCGGCCCTTGCCCCGGCGGCGGTTCGCCCACTCTTGACGACAATTATGGGCTTGTGTCTTGTAACGTCTCGGGCAATCTTGGCAAATTTCCTTGGGTTACCGAATGATTCCATATAAAGCAGGATGACGTCAGTCATCGGGTCTTCTTTCCAGTATTGGAGCAGGTCGTTAGCGGAGACATCTGCCTTGTTTCCGAAGCTAACAAAGGTGGATAGTCCGACATTCAAAGTTCTGGCATATTCCAGAATGGCGAGCCCCAGGCCGCCGCTCTGTGTCCCGAAGGCTATATTGCCGGTTGGTGGGAAGATAGGAGAAAAGCTGGCATTCATACTGACATCCGGTGCAGTATTGAGAATACCCATACAATTAGGCCCTACCATACGCATGCCGTAACTGCGAACGGTATTCAGTAGGTTCTCTTGCATCTTCTCACCATCGAAGCCGGCCTCTCCAAATCCAGACGTTATTACCACAATGCCGCGTACACCTTTATGTCCACATTGCTCAGCGACCTGCTGTACATATTCTGCAGGAATCACCACCACTGCCAGATCAACTTCACCCGGAACATCAAGGATGCTCGGATAGGCTTTTACAGATGCGACTGAAACCGCATTCGGATTGACTGGATAAACTGTACCATTAAACTTTTGGTTTAGTAAGGCATCAAAGACTCTGTATCCTAGCCCCTCAGGTCTGTGTGAGGCGCCGATGACGGCGACAGTTTTGGGTTTAAGGAAGGCGTGTAGTGATGCGATGGTGGCAACTTCTTCTCTCTGGGAGGCTTTCTCCTCAGCGATTTGGTTTGGGGAAAGGTCCAATACCATACGCAGTACGCCATGCTCTGCTTCCTCGGTCTTTTTAAACCCAGCATCCTCGAGCACTTTCATCGCTTCTGCGGATTCGGTAAGGGTTCCGGCATCAAAGTAGCGAATGTCTTTTTCTCTGGCAATTGCGGTAATCTTCTCTATAATGCTAGTACCAACGCCTCTCCTTTGGTAAGCATCTTCAACAACCAGAGCGGCAGTGGCACGGTCGGCTTTGGGAAGTCGTGCATAACGCCCCACAGCGATGAATTTTTCGTTATCGCCTTCGCCGGTGGTTGCTATCAGGGCGAAGGTGTTATCGTAATCAATGGTGCAAGGTTGTCGGGCTTCCTCTCGTGATATTTGAGTCATATTTTGGCGGAAACGCAGATATACAGTTCGAGGGCCCAGTCTTTTGAAAAGTGAAATCAACTTATCTAAATCTTCTGTTTGTATGGCGCGCAAAGTCAAAGTGGTGCCGTCTTTGAGAATAACCACAGTCTTGTAATTTTTAAGATTGGATGTGTCC
>JAPLHG010000037.1:11731-49721 GCA_026389745.1 Chloroflexota bacterium
TCACGGGTTATGAAATATCCACTTGATACTTACCCTAATTTGGAGAATAACTTATATCATCTGTGAATGTCAATTGCTATCGGGGCCTGATATAATACTAGGAATCGTAGTTTGAAGCCATATTAACTTAGGAGGATAGATTTATGGCGGACATAAGAATTAGGAAATTGGCAGATTTGCTGGTGAATTATTCCGTGAAAGTAAAACCCGGCGATAAAGTGGTAATACAGGAGGAGACCACCGGTGAGCCATTATTAAAGGCGGTATTTGCCCAGGTCTTACAGGCAGGGGGGCATCCCTTTGTTATGCCAACACTCGCTGGGACAGAAGAGATGATGTATCACTATGGTACTGATGAGCAAATCAAGCATCTCCCTGGGCCATTTAAGCAGGTGATGAGTACTTACGATGTCCGTATCTACATTCTGGCAGAATCCAATACCAAGTCGCTAAGTAACGTCGATCCTGCCAGAACGGTAATGCGCGCTAAGTCTCGCAGTGAATTGATGAAAATTATGATGGAACGCTCTGCTTCAGGTGAGCTACGCTGGGTACTGGCGCCGTATCCCACCAATGCCTGTGCGCAGGATGCAGAGATGAGCCTGATGGAATATGAGGACTTTGTCTATGGTGCTTGTCTGCCGGATATAAATGACCCCATCGGCTACTGGAAGCGGTTTGCGGCATGGCAGCAGAAGATTGTGGATTGGCTCAAGGGTAAGCAGAAAGTCCATGTCATCGGCAAAGATACCGACCTCCGAATGAGCATCGCCGGACGTAAATTCGAGAACTGCGACGGACGCATGAATATGCCCGACGGTGAGGTTTTCACGGGGCCGGTTGAGGATAGTATGGAAGGGCATGCTTATTTCTCTTACCCGGCTATCTATCACGGGCGTGAGGTGACTGGCGTCCAACTCTGGTTTGAGAAGGGGCAGGTAGTGGAAGCGAAGGCAGAGAAGAATCAGGAGTATTTACTGAAAACAATTGCTACGGATGAGGGTGCCAAACGTGTTGGGGAATTTGCTATCGGCACCAATGAGGGTATTAAACGCTTCACCCGTGAGATTCTATTTGATGAGAAGATTGGTGGGAGTTTTCATATGGCGCTCGGTTCAGGCTATCCGGAGACGGGCAGTAAGAATGAATCAGCAATCCATTGGGATATGGTCTGTGATTTACGGGATGGTGGCGAAATCTGGGTCGATGATACTTTAGTGTACAAGAATGGCGAATTTATCATTAAGTTCTAGCTCGTATAGCAGGGCGGAGTTATTTTTTTGTAAAAATTTTGTCATTTTTCCTATTGAATTCTGCACAAAAATGGTATATTCTGTAATTTGAGGGAACAAATTATGTAAGGCTGTGCTGTCTTGTGGTGATAACAGCCGGTTTAAAATAGGGTTCTCGGCAGGGGATTGAGATGAGAAAGTCGGCCGGAGCGCGGCGCTGTCCTAGATGTGGCGGTAATATTTTTGTTGATAGGGATTATGATGGCTGGTATCTGGAATGCCTTCAGTGCAGTTATACCCGAGATTTGGATATTATTGCTGAGCCAGGACAGAGACGCGGTTAGTAAATTCATACAAGCATATTGAGCGCTACTTCATAAACCTGTATGATACAGATGTATGGGTGTGCGCTTAAAACTTACAAAATACGCGGGTTTCAATAGAGATATCTTTCGGAAGTAGGGATTATCCGTACTCTATTGCCTACTGTAGGGTAGAACCTCAGAAACGAATCAAAATACAAGGCTTGTTCTGGTCTATTAGTGGGGAGGGTGGCTGAGGTGAGTACTCCAGGTATCGTTTACGAAAGTAATTCCGGAGAACGGCAAACTGCCTTTCCCTGCTTCTGTTGTGGCATTTGCTGTAGTGATTATCAGGTACACCTGGAATTGACAGAAGCTAAAGAGATTGCTGACCGCCTTGGTGTTTCTCTGCAGAATTTTCTGGATGACTACACTGACCCTCGTTGGCTAGGAATAGATAGTTATTTACTGCGGCACAACGCCGGTAGGTGCGTGTTTCTAGAACAAGAACAGGGAAGCGCCACCGGACTCTGCCGGATTCATGCTTTTAAGCCAATTGCTTGCCGCCAATGGTCAGCAAGTCCCTATCGGAGAGAGTGTCGTCAGGGACTCCTTAGGTATTGGGGTTTGTCTGTTGATGATGAGGGGAAGATAGTGGGTTCAGCTGAGGCATTGCAGTGTTTCCAATCATTTCTGGAGACGTTTAAGTAACAGGAGGTACTTATGCCGATATACGAGTACGAATGTGGAAAGTGCCGTTTTCGGTTTGAATTGAAGAGGCATTTTGGAGAGGATGGCAGTGCCGATTGCCCACAGTGTCACGGCGAAGGTCGCCGTCTTTTCACATCAGTGCCCGTAATATTCAAATGTTCAGGGTTTTATGTTATTGACCACCGTAAAGGAGATGCTCCGTCATCGGACGAAAAGAAAGTGGCAAACGTTGAGCCTGCCATAAACCTTAAAAAAGATTAGTGTCGGCTCGTTGCTCTCACAATTTTCACTCTGTCTTATACCGGAGACTCCAACTTAAGAAGTGTTACAATTGCTGGAACAGGTTGCCCTGTGTTAGTAAGCGAAATAGATGGATTTTGCGTTCTATTTGAAATCAGGTTTCGATAAATGAAAGTTGCAGCGACACTTGTTGCAATTGCCTTCGCTCTGTACGTTGTTCTATCAGGATTGGGAGCCATTTTGATAATGGACATTCCTCGCTTGCCATTGGAGGGCTCCCCGTCTTCTGTCGGCTTGAATTATGAAGATGTCTCCTTTCTCAGTCGAGGTGATGGTGTAGTATTGAAGGGTTGGTATCTACCGGCTCAGGGAGATACTGTCATCATTATTGTGAACGGTGGGTTTCAAAATCGTATAGATTATGAAATTGACACATTGGGATTGGCCCGCGACTTGGTAGAAAGGGGATATAACCTCTTACTGTTTGACTTGCGGGGTAGGGGCGAGTCACAGGGAAGAGGCCGTCCTTTATCAAACATTGACAGTGATATAGGAGGCGCGGTCGATTACCTCAGTAGCAGGGGGTACTCCGTAGAGAGTATTGGTATCATTGGATTTTGCTCCGGGGCCGCTTCGTCATGCATTTTTGCAAGTAGGAATAACGTAGGTGCCTTAGCATTAGATGGTTGTTTTGCCAGTGTACGCGGTATGGTGACGAAACAGGCGATCGAAAGGGGTATTCCCAAATTTCTCTTAGATGCATTCTTGCCTGGATTAACCTTTATGGTGAAGACCTTCTATGGCTTTGAACCAATAGACACAATAGATGTTGTTCCTGATGTTAAATGTCCCATTTTTTTCATACATGACGGAAATGATGTTCTGATTTCATGGGAAGAAACCTACCGGCTTTTTAAGGCGTCGAATAACCCGGCTAATGAGATTTGGGAGGTCAGCGAGACTCAGCATAGCCAATCATATAAAAGATATCCTGACGAGTATGTGGCCAGGTTAGATGGCTTCTTTGCTACCAGACTAAAAAGCGATCTCACCGGAGATGGAATTAAAGGGTGTCTAAATAGTGCTGGTGTTTTGTCGCAGAAATAGAGGGGTCAATGGATTCTGCCTCCTGAAATCAATAGTTATTATGGTACAAGGGAAATTCATGTACATAATTCTTATCTTCAGCTTTATTCCGATACAGGCATCTTGGGTGTGCTAGTTCTTATTATGGCAGTTCTAATCTTTATGAGACTTTCAATAAATATCCTATCGTCATCTAAGCAAAACTCTTGGTATGGGGCAGGAGTGGGTCTAATCGGTGGCATTATTGCCGGGGCAGTCTTTGGCTTTTTGATGTTACTACCACGGGAACCATTGTGACTACTACCAGTTATATCTATCTGAATGTTCCGTTGTTATGGATTTGGGCGGCTCTATTTGTAGTTTGCCATAAACGTATTAGCCCTCAGGATAAGAAATAAAAGATGAGTTGGGGATTGAAATTGTCAGCAAGTATATTTATTATTAATTGCACCGTTCTGCCCAATTAGAGCTGGGAAAATCTAGGAAACAAGATTTGGGAAGAAAGAGCGATACAAACTTCCCATTAAGACGCAAGAAACCTTGAGGTCAAGCTTCTAGGTAAGAGGACAAAATGGAATTGAAACTGATTTCCAAGCTCCCATTCGCCCTTCGAAGAGGTTTCGTCCATATACTTGTTGGTTTAGCTATTGGCGTTGCCGCTCTATTTTTGCCCAGAGTTCTACTTCTATCTCTGTTGGGAGTAGCGGCCTTTCTTTTCCTGCTGTTTGAATTTATCAGATTCATGTCGCCAATAGTAAACCAGTGGTTCAACTCGTTTTTCAAGTTAGTCTTGCGGGGATCGGAGACGTCGCACCTCACTGGCGCCAGTTATCTGTTACTTGCCTCGTTGATTTCCTTTCTTATCTTTACTCGAGATGTCGCAGTGGTGTCAGTGTGTTTTCTAGCAGTCGGTGATGCTTTGGCGACTGTCATCGGCGAGTATAATGGCGGAAAGAGATTGTGGAATAAAACACTGGAAAGCGACCTGTCGTGTCTCTTAGCCTGTTTAGTAGTCGGATTTATCTTGTACTATGCAGGACTGAATGTTTCTGTACCTACGGTTGTTGTCGGCTCAATAGTTGCCGCAATTGCCGAGGCGCTCCCGTTGCCAGTGGATGATAATCTGACAATTCCGTTTTTTGCGGGGCTAGCAATGACTCTTATGCAATTTGTTATCTGAGTGTGGTCATCTCTGTGCATCTGCCTTGTCGCATGAAGTTCCTTTTTGGCTAATCTGCTCGGGCATTAGAGACGAGAGGCTATCACCAGAATACAATTACAGGTTAATTACAATGCTAAATATGGTATCTCTCGGTTTGATGTCAATCGTTGTAGGCTTTATTGGTTCACTGACCGGTTTAGGTGGTGCCAGCATTCTTGTACCTATATTGGTCTTTCTCGGCATACCGGTTAAGGAGGCAATAGCATCTGGAATGATGGCTATCATAGCCACTTCCAGCGGTTCTGCTTCGTCTTATGTAAGAGAGCATATCACCAACATTAGAGCGGCGATGTATCTTGAGATGTTCACAATTATAGGTGCATAGTAGGCGCCACAATCACGACCATAATTAATCCTACTTATCTGTATTTTTTCTTCGCGGCATTCTTGCTTACTTCGTTTGCTAAATTTAAGGAGTCAATTACAAAAGAGTTCGTTCCATCAGAGAGCCAGGATGGGGTCTCGAAGTGGCTCCAATTGAAAGGTAGCTACTTCGATGAATCTGCTAATAAGGTCGTCGAATACAAGGTGAACAATGCTGTCCTTGGTGGGATGGGGATGTTGGTGGCAGGATTAGCTGCCGGAATGCTTGGCATTGGTGCTGGTGCTTTTAAGGTAATGGTCCATGAGTATATACTGAAAATGCCTCCAAAGGTCTCCAGCACGACGAGCAGTTTTGTCATTGGTATGACAGCGCTGGCTGGCATCAGTGTTTATCTCTTTTCAGGGCTAATGAATCTGACTCTAATGGCTCCTATGGCTATCGGAACAACAATTGGTGCTGTGGTCGGTGGTAGAGTTCTGAATCACATCAGTAATAGAACTCTGAGAATCCTCTTTTTTGTAATCGTCGCTTTGCTGATTGCTCAGATGTTGTACAAAGGAGTGATGTCTTTATGAGGGTCAACAAATTAGGCGGTAGTGAACCTAAATTTGAAAAAGCCATTGGCTATTTGCTGATAATAGGGGTTATTATTAGCCTGCTTTTAGAGATTGTTGGCGTCGTCATCCTTTATCGCTCTTATGGGAATTTGAATATTTCGCAAGACGCGAACATGTATATTAAGGGACGTGATTTTTTTAGTTTTATATATCAGCAGATTACGGAAAAACACACAACAAATGCCATCCTATTTATGACTGCAGGTATAATCGTATTGATTTTAACTCCTTATGTCCGAGTGATTGCATCAGTCTTTTATTTTGCATGGCAGAGGAATATCAGATACGTATTGGTAACATTGTTTGTCCTCGTGGTGGTAACTTTAAGTCTGGCTTTCCACTGAATAACAGTTGATTTTTCCCATAAGGTGATTGTTTGTTGGGAACATGATTTTCGTGTTAAAGAATGGTGTGAGGAAAGTGGTGAAGATGCAGCCGTCAGCGATGATTCTTTAGTAATCTTGACAGGTAATTTATCTAGGACTAACATATAATTAATTAGGGTTGCAGGAGGTTGTAAATTGTTTAAGAAAATATTGCTGCTTGCTTCAGTTGTAGCAATTTTGTCTATAGTGTCTTTAGCTTTTGCACCCGCGGTTTTTGCGGATGATAGTTCCGGGAAGACGGGTACCGAGTCAGAAGCACAAAAAGTAAAAATCTTCCAGCAACTCCTCAAGATGAGCGAGACAAAGGTTGACACAACCCTTGCCAAGTGGGTCTCTGCTGGCAAAATAACCCAGGACCAGGCTGACAAAATCAAGCAGGCATGGCAAACTGCTCACGCCAAAATCGTTAAATTGGCTATCTTTGAAAAACTCGTCAAGATGAGCGAGACAAAGGTTGACACAACCCTTGCCAAGTGGGTCTCTGCTGGCAAAATAACTCCGGGCCAGTCGACTAAAATTAAAGATGCCTGGCAGAAGGCTCGCACTACAATCGGCAAGGTGGTTATCGCTGACAAACTTCTGAAAATGAATGAGACGAAGGTAAATGACACCCTTGCGAAGCTGGTCGCTGATGGGAAAATCACCCACGAGCAGGCTGACAAAGTCAAGGCATGGTGGGTATCAAAACAAAGCAAATAGACTGTTAAGCAGAATTGCCTGCACTGACTTCATGGATGATGTAGCTCCGAAATGTTACCAATCATAAGGGCGGGTGCAATCGTTTCAAGCTGGGTGAAGAATATGTATATTGGCTCGTGTTGGGTTATACTGTACACCGAACGATAACCCAAAGGCACTAGAGTAATTGAGAGGGTTGTGTATAAATGAAATACGGAGTCGCCCTTTTCTACACAACCTCTTCCGCAATGCAGGCTCAGAAAACCTTACTTACAGCAGGATATGGTGTTACTTTAATTCCAACTCCCCGCCAGTTCTCCAGTGATTGCGGCATTACCATCCGTTTTAACTGGCACGAGCAGGAGTCAGTCAAGGAAGTGCTGGGAAAAGCCGGAGTTGAGATTCAAGCGATACACGAATTAAAGTGATAGAACTTCACTCTTACCGTGAATAGGGGGGTAAGAACAATAAATAAAGAAGCCAGCTCTATTGCTTATTGCGGCTTGGATTGCGCTGTCTGTATTAATCGTAAGGGTGAAATCGCAGACCTGGCAAAAGAACTAAGGAAGAAGCTTCGGGAAGAGAAATTTGCCAAGATGGCGCCGGGATTATCTACAATAGTCGATTATACTGTGCTTGCCAGAAGTCTATCACGGTTCTTTGAGTAATGAAATCCATGCAAGGCCGTGAATATTGTTGGTATCGGGTATATAGGCATTCGTTAGTAAAAATAGTTATGTATGATGGCTGATTCTGCCCTAAACATTCCCCTACCCCATCCCCCTCAAAATCTCCTCCAGCACCCTTTGCCAGCCCTTGCCCGGCTGCCTGAGGCTCATTCTAAGCTGACTGGTGCCAATCTTGATGCCGTCCCTTAGAAAGTGAGATAGCTTCTGTTTATTAAAATGCATCCCGGCAAATAACTGCAGAATCATTTCGCCGTCAGTGGTGGAAATGGACTCAGTGCCGGTGTCTTTTGCCAGAGCCTTGATTTTCAGTATGTAGAGCAGGTTCTCCACTTCCTTCGGCGGTAAGCCGAATCTATCCGTAAACTCTTGCGCCAGTAAAGGGATTTGCCTTGCGTCAGTGATGTCTGCCATCCGCTGGTAGAGTTCCAGGCGGGTGATAAGGTCGTTCACATAATCCTCAGGTATTAATGCCGATAGCGGCAGGTCAATGGTTGGAGGCGGTAGCTTTGAAGATGATTTTTCCTGATTTACGTCGCTCTTTTGGAGTTTTAACTTTTCCACTGCCGCCGCCAGCATCTGGCTGTAAAGATTGAAGCCCACAGCGCTGATTTGTCCGCTCTGCCTCAAACCCAGCAGGGTGCCTGCCCCCCTGATTTCCAGGTCTTTCATCGCGATACTGAACCCGGCGCCAAGCTCGGTGGCTTCGTAAATCGTCTGTAAACGTTTCTCCGCAACCAACGTCAGGCTCTTGCCTTTATCGAAAAGAAAGTAGGCGTAAGCCAGCGTCGTACCCCGTCCCACTCGTCCCCTCAGCTGGTAAAGCTGGGTCAGGCCGAAGCGGTCGGCTTGATTGATGATGAGGGTATTGACGTTGGGCATATCCAAGCCCGACTCGATAATCGTACTGCACACGAGGACATCGCTCTTACCCTGTATAAATTCCGTCGTTACTCTTTCTAGTTCGCCTCCCAGCATCTGTCCGTGGGCGACGGAGACCCTCGCTTCCGGGATGAGGTGTCTTAGCTTGTCAGCGATGATTTCAATTGATTGCACCCGATTATGCACGAAGAAGACCTGACCATCACGTTCCAGTTCCCTGAGAACAGCCTCGCGAATCAGTCGCTCATCGTATTCGGCGACGTATGTCCTGACGGGTAAGCGGTCTTCCGGTGGTGTCTCCATCGTGCTCATATCCCGCACGCCTACCAGCGACATGTGCAGGGTGCGCGGAATCGGTGTGGCGCTCAGGGTGAGGACATCTACTTCTTTACGCATTTTCTTGAGGTATTCCTTGTGGGCAACACCGAAACGTTGTTCCTCATCGATAATCAACAATCCCATATTCTTGAACTGCACGTCCTTTTGGATTAAACGGTGCGTGCCGACGCAGATGTCCACCGTGCCATTTCCCAGTCCCTCGATTACAGCATCCTGTTCTTTTGGTGTACGGAAACGACTCAACACCTCTATTTTTATGGGGAAGGCTTTCATTCTCTCGGTAAATGTGGCGTAGTGTTGCTGTGCCAGCACTGTGGTCGGCACCAGTACTGCCACCTGTTTGCTGTCCATCGCGGCTTTGAAGGCGGCGCGGATGGCAACCTCAGTCTTGCCGTAGCCGACATCCCCGCAGACCAGACGGTCCATCGGCTTGTTTTTCTCCATATCTTCTTTGATTTCCTTCTGCACGGTAATCTGGTCGGGTGTCTCGATGTAGGGGAAAGCCGCCTCGAGCTCTCTCTGCCAGATGGTATCTCGCGAATAGGCAAAGCCCGGCACGACTTCGCGACTGGCGTAAAGGTTCAATAAATCCTCGGCGACTTCTTCGACTGCTTCTTTGACTTTCTCTTTGGTGTGTGTCCATTCCTGTGTGCCAAGTCGACTAAGCGTGGGCGCTTGTTCTCCGCCGCCCATGTAGCGCCCGACCCTGTCTACCTGGTCGGTGGGAACATAGAGCTTGTCTCCCATCGCATATTGCAGAACCATAAACTCTTTTTCTGTGCCGTTATTGCGTATGACGGTAAACCCGATGAACTCGCTGATGCCGTGCTCGATGTGCACCACATAGTCGCCCGGCTGGATATCGGCAAAAAGCTTATGGCGGGCGACCAGCCTTTTCTTCTGAAGGCGTTGTTGCTTGGTGAAGCCGAAGATTTCAGTATCGGTGAAAAGATGAATGTTTTTATTCATGCTCCAGCCGGCACTGAGCAGTCCTTGAAGCAGAGTCAACGAGCCGGGCAATGGCGACTGTTTGATTTCCGTCAATACAGGTGCAATGATGTCCTCTTCCTCCAGCAGTTCGGAGAGCCGATTTGCCTGATGCGTTACTAGGATCACACGCTGTTTCTCCGATAGCATTTGTTTGACCTTGGCAATGAAAATAGGCAACTGTCCTGCATAGTTTGGTGACGGCCTGAAATCGAGATAATGGCTCGATTCGTCATTGGTAATCCCCAGCGTCGCCAGTGATAAAGATGGCATTTCCTCGAGCGCCGGTGCCAGTTCTTCCCACGTCGAGTAGGGTGTTGGGAAATTAGCCGGGAGTTCGCCTTGTTCCCGCTGACTGTCGCGGAGCTCTCTGGCTTTGTTATCGAAGTCTTCCATGGTTCTCCGTACGTTTAGCGGCTCATCGAGAATCAACAGTGTATTTTTAGGTAGATAAGACAGGAGACTGCCCTGATTGAACAACGTGGCATAGAACCCCTTGCTGGCGCTTTTCTGTTGATGGTAGAGTTCGCTTAGCTCCTTTACATAATGCTGACGGGTTTCTTCACTGCAATTGGTGAAGTCGAGGCTATTCAGTAGGCTTTCTGATTCTATATTGTTTCCCGAAAATGGCGATAGCAGTTCGGTGGCAGGTCCAATGGTGATGGAAACCACCTTTTTCACCGAGCGCTGGTTTGCCGGGTCGTAGAGTCGGATGCTCTCCACAGTATTGCCGAAGAACTCAATTCGGGCGGGCAGTTCCCCGGCGGGCGGAAAGATATCGATGATGCCCCCGCGTTTACTCATTGTGCCGGGTATTTCCACGGTGCTTTCCACCACGTAGCCGAGAGATTGCCAGTGTTTCATCAATGCCATCGGTTTCAGCGCCGTCCCCTCTTTTATGGTGTGAAAAGCTTCAGCGAAGTCTTTGTGCGAAGCTGTTTTTTGGATAAAAGCGGGTGCCGGGGCAATTACCAGAGGCAAGCCCTTTTCTTTGTCGGCATTAACCAGCGCCGATAGAACACGGAGGCGTTCCAGTTCGGTGGGGCTACCGGACACAATGCGTTCGTAGGGCAGAGCGTCGGGTTCCGGCAGTAATCTGACTTGCCCCGAACGACTCCAGATAGATATTTGCTCGTGTAGTTTGCGTGACGCTTCGGCGTGGGCTGTAATCACTACGATGGGGCGTTTCAATGTTTGATAAAGGGCGGCAATCAGGAAAGGTCGGGCGGCATCAATCACGTTGGCTTCGACAGTGTCCTCTGATTGACGTAGTTCCGCCACGAGCTTGCGGTAGGTAGGCATCTCATTGACTAGATTTAATAACTGTGTGAGGTTTAATGTTTCCATTTTCTCTAAACACTATCAGGGCTAGCCGAGACGGACTAGCCCTCCAAAATCATTTTAACATAAAATTGTATGATATAATGACTCTACAATAGCTCGGGAGACTTATAAATGAGCAAGACAAAAGTCGATAGTAAATTTACCTACCGCCGGATTGTCGCCAAGTTCGGTACCAGTCTGCTGACGGCAGGCTCGAATTGCCTGAATCAGGAGCGGATGACTGAACTGGTGGCACAGTTAGCTCGATTACACGCTAAGGGTGTGGAATTGGTTGTGGTAACTTCGGGTGCTATTGCCGCCGGGCGTGAGAAGTTGGGCTTGACCAAAAAGGACAAGGGTATCCCTTACAAGCAGGTGCTGGCTTCAGTAGGGCAGGGCAGGTTGATGAATGTCTATGAACGACTTTTCGACCAGCACCGGATTACTGTCGCACAGGCACTCTTGACCAAATCCGCACTGGCTGGACGCGCCGGTTATTTGAACGCCCGCAATACTTTGCTCGCCTTGCTGGAGCTCAGTGTGATTCCGATTGTCAATGAAAATGACGTCGTGGCGGTTGATGAGATTCAGGAAGCTCGGTTCGGGGATAACGATAATCTTTCGGCGATGGTGGCGAATCTGATTGATGCCGACCTTTTGCTCATCCTGACAGATATTGATGGATTATGCACTGCCGACCCTCACCGTGACCCGTCTGCCCGGCTGATTCCGGTTGTGGAAAATATTGGCGAACAGATTGAGAAATTGGCATCGAGTTCAACGAGCGGACTCGGGACGGGCGGTATGGTCACCAAGATTGAAGCCGCCAGGTTAGCAACTGCTTCAGGGGTGACGGTGGTGATTGCCAACGGTTGTGAAAAAGATGTTCTGGTTAGGGTGGCGAATGGCGAAGCTATCGGCACCAGATTCTTGCCGATGAAAGCCGAACTGGATAGTCGTCAGCGTTGGATGCTGAGTGGTCTGCGTACCCGCGGTAAATTGACGATTGACGCTGGCGCTTTTGCGGCATTGAAAAAATACAAACGCAGTCTGCTTGCCGCCGGTATTCAACAGATTGAGGGTAATTTCCAGAGAGGCGATATCGTGGCTATTTACGACCCACAGGGGGTGAAGATTGGTAGTGGCATCACCAATTATTCTGCGGCGGAATTACAGTCAATCAAGGGAGCACACTCCGAAGAAATTGCCAGCCTGTTGGGACATGACTCCGTTTCCGAAGTGATACACAGGAATAATCTGGTAGTACTGTGATGCATGGAAGTACTGAATAATATTCCAATCAGTTTCTACGCGGAGCAAATCCTGAAAATGACGCGCGTTCGTAGTGGCGCCGAGCGTTTCCGTGAAATCATCGATGAGCTGATTGAAGCCGCCAACTGTTTCCCCACCGAAGTGAAGTTCGAAAGCTGTCAGCTCTGCCCCCGTGAGAAATGCCACACCAAACAGGCGCCCTACGACCCGGGAATGGTTAAAAAATGTATACAGAGCGGGTGATGTGGTGACCTGTCCCTATTCTCCGAGAGGAGGAGGGCACATTGTTTCATATTTCACAGTGCTCTATAATAAGCTATTCCCTATCTCAAGATAAAGCAAAAGGATAGACCTATGACAAACGCCGTCGCAGAATTGAAAGCAAAGGGGAAAGCCGCTAAAGAGGCGAGTCGTAAGCTGGCATATCTTTCTACGGCTGTCAAAAACGAAGCCCTCCAGAATATCGCTGCCGATTTGCGTGCTAAAACAAAAGAAATCCTCGTCGCCAATAAGCTAGACTTGAAACAGGCGGCGGCAAACGGTGTCAACAAAACCATGCAGGACAGACTGCTACTGAACAAAGCGCGTCTGGAAGGTATGGCGAAGGATGTCCTCAATGTAGCCGCTCTCCCCGACCCGGTTGGTGAGGTATTTGATATGCGCACCATGCCCAATGGCTTGCTCATTGGCAGGAAGAGAGTGCCACTTGGCGTCATTGGCGCGATGTACGAAAGTCGTCCTAATGTTACGGTGGATATTGCGGTGCTTTGTTTGAAGTCGGGCAATGCCGTCATTCTCCGCGGCGGTAAGGAAGCTATCAATTCCAATCTGGCGTTAGCGAAACTTGTTCAACAAGCCGCAGTCCGAGCCGGTGTCCCCGAAGGTGCCATACAGTTTGTAGAGAATACCGACCGCTCACTAGTCGATGAGATGCTGAAACTAAATGAATATATCGACCTGATGATACCGCGTGGCGGCGAAACCTTCGTCAAATTTGTCGTTCAGAATGCAGCAATGCCGGTGATCGCCGGCGGTATTGGCGTCTGTCATACCTACGTTGATCTCATGGCAGATATCGATAAGGCCGTGGCGATTGTCTATAATGCCAAGGTGCAAAAGCCATCCGTCTGCAACGCGCTGGATACTATTCTGGTGCACAAAGGAATTGCCAAGCGTTTTCTGCCAGCGGTGGCTAAAGAACTGGCAAAAGCCGGCGTGGAACTGCACTGCGATGCCCGCTCTCTGTCAATTCTGAAATTGAAGCGTGGGCTGAAGCTGAAACCGGCGACAAAAGAAGACTGGGGCAAGGAATTTCTGGCACTCATCGCCGCTGTCAAGATGGTAGACTCTCTGGATGAGGCGCTGGAGCATATCACACGCTATGGTTCCGGGCATTCCGAAGCCATTGTGACTGAAGACCATACTTCCGGTATGCGCTTCCTTAACGAAGTTGATGCCGCCTGTGTCTATGTCAATGCCAGCACGCGCTTTACGGATGGCGCTCAGTTTGGATTGGGAGCAGAGGTGGGCATCAGTACGCAAAAGATGCATGCCCGAGGACCTTTGGGACTGAAAGAATTAACCACTTATAAGTGGTTAATTCTCGGTAATGGGCAGGTCAGGCCGTAGATTTAAGAATGTTGCCTATCGTCTTCTTGCTGACTCAATGATTGTCTGCTGAACGGAAAACAATTCGCGGATGCCTTTTTCTGCCAGCGACAGCAGGAAATCAACTGTCTCTTTATTAAAAGGTTTGGTTTCGGCGGTGCCTTGAATCTCAACAAACTCACCTTTGCTGTTCATCACGACATTGAAATCGGACTCAGCCTGAGAATCTTCATCGTAGCACAGGTCCAGCAGTCTTGTTCCGCGTACTACTCCAACACTGGTTGCGGCGACAGCGCAGTTCAGGGGTATTGAGGAGATAACTCCCATATTCGCCAGTTTATCCATTGCCAGATAGAGAGCGACATAGGCACCGGTAATAGCAGCGGTTCTGGTGCCGCCATCTGCCTGTAAAACGTCGCAGTCAATGACGAATGTTCTTTCACCCAACGAAGTCATATCGGTGATGGCTCGTATTGACCGCCCGATTAAGCGCTGGATTTCCTGACTTCTGCCGGCAATACCACCGCGAGAAGAATCACGTTCGGTGCGGGTGAGAGTTGACCGCGGTAACATGGAATATTCAGCCGTGACCCACCCTATGCCTTTATTTCTGAGAAAAGGCGGTACTTTGTCCTCTACGGTAACGGAGCACACAACACGTGTGCGCCCCAGTTCAATCAGCACCGAGCCCTCGGCGAAACTCTGGAAACCGGGGGTGATTTTGACAGGTCTCAACTGGTCGTAGGTCCGGCCATCGCCTCTTTTCAAGATTTTTTCCTTTCTTGTCAGCGGGGATTAAGGTACTTCTCCTTGTGGATGACTTCTCATCTTATCATATCCGGGCGGAGTATAATCCTCCTGTTACTTACATTGTACCAGTTTCCGTATGGTTGTGGTCAAATCTATTCGGTAATAAAGTATCAGAGCAATCCATCCGTAGATGGAATGGAAATGTCTAGTATCTTCCGAGTTCATGTAACCGGGCATCACTGATGCCGAAGTGGTGGGCGATTTCGTGTTTCACTACCCGCCCGATTTCAGCGACAATTTCCTCCTCGGTGCGACACAGGGCTTCTATCTGTTTCTGAAAGATGGTTATCTTATCCGGCAATACCAGCCCGTAGCCACTACCTCTTTTGGTGCGTGGCACTCCCTCATAGAGACCAAGCAGTATCTGATTAGCCTTCAGTCTGGATTTCCTTAGCTGAGTTACCGTTGCCTGGTCTTCGACGATAACATCAATATTATCTAGCCTATTGAGAAACTCATCAGGCAGGCTTTTAACTGTCTGGGTTACCAGTTCTTCAAATCTCGCTCTATCCATTAGGTGGCCTCGCTATCCGCTGAATAATGTCTATTATACTATTTGTGGCAAAGCGAACACAGTGCTAATATTACAGATGTAAGAACGACTCAAGGTGGTAGGTGGCAAATGTTGAAGCGGTTCTGTTTTTTGCTGAGTCTGGTGTTAGGAATAGCCCTGTTATCCGGTTGTAATAGTGCGCTTAAAGCATTTCTAGGCTCCGAGTTTATTCTTTCCGTGGGGCAGAACGCTCGCATTGCCAGCGAGTCTATGGAAATAAAGCTCATCGCAGTGACTGAAGACAGCCGTTGCCCGAAGAATGTTCAGTGCATTCAGGCAGGCAAGGTGAGTTGCGACGTTGAGATTAGTAAAGATGGCACCAAGAGTCATATACTTCTGACGCAGACGGGGCTAACCGATAATTCCGGCGAATATACCTATCAGAATTATATAATTGTCTTCGATGTGTCACCCTATCCCGAGGCGGGGAAACAAATATCCAGCGGCGATTACCGTCTGTCGCTGATCTTTAGTAAGTCAGCGAAGTGAAGTTTTCCCTCTGGAGATAAACTCCTTCAATCGCCGTTCAAAGACAGCGCGTCCCAATAGGACATGCCGCTGGCAGTTGAGGCAGACAATACCAATATCTGCGCCAATTCTGACAACCTGCCATTGGTCGCCGCCGCAGGCATGTTGCTTTTTTAGGCGCACCACATCACCTAAATTTATTTCCATGACCATCGTTAGAAAGATATCCCCATCCTATCGTTGCAGAGAATCCGGAAACGATTAATAACTGGATTCCGTATCATGGTGCGGAATGACAATACGAGATTGTCCCCTTAAGTCTCTATTTTTTTACTTCAAACTGGTAATGACTTTGTTGATTTCATCGTGCAGAGTTTGGGTAGCACGTTGGGCGGCAGAGGCGAAATCCGCTCCTTTAGATGCGTAAATAATGCCTCGTGATGAGTTGATGATAATGCCTCTATTGTGAGCATCGATACCATAGCGCACTGCCAGAGCTAAATCCCCGCCCTGAGTGCCTACACCCGGAATCAAGATAGGCATGTCAGGGTGTGTTTGGCGGATGGTTTTCAATTCTTCAGGGTAGGTAGCGCCGACGACTAATCCCACATTGTGGTTGGTATCCCACTGGCTGGCTTTGATTGCAACGACTTCGTAGAGCGGGAGAGTTTTTCCTTCAAATTGGCAGAGGAGCGATTGAAAGTCGGCGGCACCTTTGTTGGAAGTACGGCACAGAATGATTACCCCTTTCTCTTTGTACTTGAGGAATGGCTCTATGGAATCAAAGCCGAGATAAGGGCTGACTGTTACAGCGTCAAAATTAAAGTAATCGAAAAGCGCTTTCGCATAAGCCGCAGAAGTATTGCCGATATCACCGCGTTTGGCGTCGACGATGACAGGGATGTCTTTGGGGATGTGCTTGACAGTTTTATAAAGGGCATCCAGCCCTTTCCCACCTTGAGCCTCGTAGAAGGCGATGTTCGTCTTATAGGCGCAGACCAAATCCACCGTAGCGTCAATGATTGCCTTGTTGAACTCGAAAACAGTCATTCCTGATGGAATTAACTCCGGGCTGGTATCGAGTCCCACGCATACAAGACTCCGATTCTTTTTGACTGCCACATTCAATTTTCCAACGAAATTCATATTTGTCTCCTACTACTGCCCTTCTGAGGAGTCCTTCGGTGGAATGGCAGTAAAGCATTACTACGCAAGCTCACCCTGATATTAGCAATCTTGAAGAGTGTCGTCAAGGTTATAAGGTGGCTCTTCTCTCTAAAATACAAATTGACTTCATTACCTAACTAAACTAATATTGAATTGTGATTCGGGACGGATTAGCGTGAGGAGACATAACCTTGTCTATGCTCAAAAGATTGCCTGTGTATCCCGTCAATACCAGGGTCAATAGTCAGGGGCACCTGGTCATCGGCGAGTGTGATGCTGTAGAACTGGCAGATGAATTCGGCACGCCGCTGTATCTCTTTGATGAACTGAATCTACGTGCCAAATGCCGTGAGTTCAAGGAAGAGTTTGGCAAACGCTATCCCAACGTGTTGGTCATCTATGCCAGCAAAGCCTATGCTAATAATGCTCTGGAACGTATCATCAATGAAGAGGGCTTGGGGTTGGATGTCGTCTCCGAAGGTGAACTCGGAATTGCTGAATCAGCAAAATTCCCTATGGAGAAAGTCTATTTCCATGGGAACAACAAGTCACGGCGAGAATTGGAGCTGGCATTGAAATGGCATGTCGGGCGGATTGTTGTGGATAACTTTTATGAGCTTGAAATGCTGGGGAAACTGGCTAAGGAACTAGGCATCAAGCAAGATATTTTGCTGAGAATGACACCCGGGGTTGACCCGCATACTCACCAGTACACTTCCACAGGCTCGCTCGATAGCAAGTTCGGTTTTCCTCTGCCCTTGAAAGACGAAGCGGTTGCCCGGGCACTGAAAATCCGCAGTTTGAATGTAGTCGGCTTGCATTTCCACATCGGCTCGCTGATTTATGAAATTGAGCCTTATGTGGAATCGGTCAAATTTATCCTGAAATTTGCCGCCGAGATGCGGAAGAAGTACAGCTTGGAATTGAAAGAACTGGATACCGGTGGGGGGTTTGCCGTGCAGTATACCATTGATAAACCCGCTCCTCCCACTGCCGCTTTTGCCGAAAAAATTACCGCCATAATCATTAAGGAATGCAAGAGGTATAGGTTGGAACTACCGAAGCTCATCATTGAACCAGGGCGGGAAATTGTAGCTCAGTCTGCAGTGGCACTTTATACCATCGGTGTTGTGAAAGAAATCCCCGGTGTGAGAACTTATGCCTCGGTGGATGGCGGGATGGCAGACAATATCCGCCCGGCGCTCTACGGCGCCAAACTGGAGGCAGTATTAGCGAATCGCATGAGAGCGCGTGACGCCGGTAAAGTAACCATTTCCGGGAGATTCTGTGAATCCGGCGATATTTTGATTCGGGATATTCTAATGCCGAAACTGGTCGCCGGGGATATATTGGCAGTGGCAGGTGCCGGTGCTTATAGTCTGCCGGAGGCTATGAACTACAATGCTTACTGCAAGCCCCCGGTAATTCTGGTTAAGAAGGGTAAGGCGAGACTTATTCGACGACGTGAAACACTGGAAGACATCACCAGGTGCGACATCATGTAAACTCTAAATGCTAAATTGTTTAGGATTTAGAGTTTAGAGTTTGGAGATCAGGAATTAATCTTATGTGGGATATAATTGGGCAGGAGAGAGCGGTTTTCCTGTTTCAGCGTAGTCTGGAGCGTGGCTCTTTGGCTCATGCCTATCTTCTGGTAGGACCGCCACACATCGGCAAGATGACACTGGCGTTGAACATAGCTCAGGCTTTGAATTGTGAATCATCCGAACCCCCCTGTGGTAAGTGCACGGTCTGCAAGAGAATTGCCTCTGTCAAACATTCGGATGTTCAAGTCCTGGAACTCTCCCGGGTTGCAGAGTCAGACGAAGGCGAAAGTAAGACTAAGATAGGCGTGGAGCAGGTTGACCAGATTCTGCATTCGGTCAATTTAGCGCCATTTGAAGGGCGATACAGAGTATTTATCATTGACGGTGTGGAATATATGTCGATTGCTGCCGCTAACCGTCTGCTCAAGACTATTGAGGAGCCAGTGGGCAAGGTCGTCTTTATTTTGTTGACGGCGAATGAGAGCTTGGTACCAGCAACTGTGGTATCACGGTGTCAGCGAATTGAACTTTTGTCTGTATCCAATGAGGAGATAGAGGAAGCGCTGAGCAATCGCTGGCAAATTGAGCCGCAGAAGGCAAAGTTGCTTGTCCGACTTTCCAATGGTTGTTTCGGGTGGGTAGTTTCGGCAATTGCCGATGATTCATTGATTCAACAAAGAACTGAATGGCTTGATGGGTGGCGTGAAATGTTCGATGCCGATTTTGACCGGCGTTTTGCCTTTGCTGCTAAAATGGTGGAAAAGTACAGTCAGAACAGGGAAGTGGTTCAGCAAAAGCTGGACCTCTTACTAAGTTGGTGGCGGGATTTATTGCTGGTCAAGGTTGATTGTGGGAAAGATGTGA
Organism: Chloroflexota bacterium; assembly: GCA_026389745.1. Lineage (GTDB taxonomy): Bacteria > Chloroflexota > Dehalococcoidia > Dehalococcoidales > Fen-1064 > Fen-1064. The sequence goes on from JAPLHG010000037.1 coordinate 31,037, forward strand.
CGAGTGTTGATTTTGAAGATGCGCTGAAAGAGATGGCGATTGGTTATAGTCTGTCGCAAATACGGGCTTTTGTTGGTAGGATTCAATCGGCTAAAGAGCAGCTAAGATTAAATGCTAACCCGCAATTGGTAGTGGAAGTGCTGATGCTGAATATTCCGGAAAAGAGTAAAGTGGAAAATCCAATAGCATAGTTGAGGTGGTTTATGGAAGAGCAAAACACCAATAGTACAAATAGTACAGGTGGAAATACAGAAAACACAGTGAGTGTACCACCCCCAGTAAGTGCACCTCCTGGCGGTGTCAAAATTGTCGGGGTACGGTTCAAGAGGGTTGGTAGAATCTACTATTTTGACCCGGCAGGACTGGAACTCGAATTAAATGATTGGGTAGTAGTAGAAACAGCCAGAGGGTTAGAGGTAGCGCATGTGGCGATAGCTCCCAAGCAGATTCTGGCGAGTGAAGTAGAAATGCCACTAAAAACCGTAGTGCGTAAAGCTGAACCAGCGGAAGTGCAGCATAGTGAAGAAATGGAGGTGAAGGGGAAAGAAACTCTGGTAGAGTGTGACAAAATGGTTACCCGCCTTAACCTTCCGATGAAACTGCTGTCAGCAGAGTACAGTCTGGATGGCGGGCATCTCACCTTCTTTTTCAGTGCCGCCGAGAGAGTTGATTTTCGCGAACTGGTGCGGGCACTCGCCGGACGTTTCAAGGTGAGAGTGGAATTGAGGCAGGTTGGCGCCAGGGATGAAGCCAAGATATGCGGTGGTTATGGGCGATGTGGACGCCAGTTGTGTTGTGCTAGCTTCTTATCAGAATTTGGCCCCATTTCTATCAAGATGGCAAAGGAGCAGGATTTACCGCTCAATCCCATGAAGATATCTGGTGTCTGCGGCCGCCTGCTCTGCTGTCTGGCTTATGAGCATGCTTTCTACCGTGAAATGAAAGGTAAAATGCCTAAGGATGGGCAAATAGTTACCACGCCAATGGGTACGGCGCGTGTGGTAGGAAACAATTCGTTGAAAGGGACAGTCGTGGTAGAACTGGAGAGTCAGGTTACGGTGGAATTACCCCTTGGTGATGTCAAGATTTCAGATCTACCGGTGGTTAACAAGGTGGAAAATAATAACAATGGCAAAGAGCCTGAGGGATTGAAAGAAAACGGCATCGCAGAGGAAGAGAAGGGGAAGTCATAATCTTAATCTCTAAATACGAAACAAATTCAAATATTAGATTTGAAAATTTGAATTTCATGTTTTTCAGAATTTGTTCGCCTGTGACGAACAGGTTTAATGCGGGAAGTATCTTTCCCATTCCCGGCGCAATTTCAGATATTGGACGGGGATGTAGGAATAGCGGTTGGCGTGCGGCGGGCCTGGCGTCTTGTGCAATTTCATTTTGGCTTCCTCGGGGGTTCTGCCGGCTTTACGACGGTTACAGGAAGCGCAGGCGCTGACCACATTCTCCCAGGTATGTTGCCCCCCGCGATAGCGGGGAATAATGTGGTCGAGTGTTAGTTGTCGGGTCTGTTTGCCACAGTACTGGCAGGCGTACTGATCGCGATTGAAAATTTCGGCGCGGCTCAATTTCCTCGCAGTGTGGAAAGGGCGCTTGATGAGGTAGGGGAGGCGGATGACGGACGGAATAGGTACCGCTCGAGTGACAGTATACACAAACCCATAGCCATTTTCTAACATCTCAGCCTTACTCTGGTAAATCAAAACAAGGGCTCGGCGGAGATGGCAGATATTCAATGGTTCGTAGTTCTGGTTCAGCACCAGGACAGTGTGGTTTAGCATCTCGAATTTTCTCGCTTCAGTAAAACCAGCTTATTTTACTCCAGAAATTGCCAGCGACGCAAATTTCGTCTGCAACTGGTGAGTTATTAGCCTTTTCGCGAGGAGCGGGGGGTTCTTTTTTGAGCAGGCCGGTCGCTGCGATAGTCAGGCGCCATGATATTAAAAAGAACACTAATCTTCGGGTCAACCAGCCTGGAACTGATACGATTTTCAATCTCGTCCAATGAACAGGAGGTTGTAATGACTGTTGCCAAACGGGCATTGTAGCGGTGATTGATGACCTGATAGAGTTTCTCCTGTGCCCATGGTGTGTCAGCTTGCTCGCCGAAGTCGTCCAGCACCAGTAGCTCAGTGCTGCGGACACTTTCAAACAACTGGTCGTAAGAAATCTTGCTATCCGGACTGAACGTGGAGCGCAGGTGGTCTAGGAAGTCAGGCACCACGATAAATAAGGCGGGTCTGCCGAGCTTGTAACGATAGTTGACAATTGCCGCTGCCAGATGGGTTTTACCACAACCATTGACTCCGGCGAATACTAACCAGCCATCGGGTGATTTAGCAAAATCCAGCGCCAGATTATATGCCGCTTCAAGATTCTGGCGTTGCTCAAGTTGTAAATTGACCCGTTTCCAATCAAAGTTTTCGAAGGACATATTTTTCTGGAGTTCAAACCATGGTGCCCAACTACAAGAGTATAAAGCCGATGGTTTGCCGCCGATAGTGTAGATTTGGCAGAAGTCGGTATTCGTCAGTCGGCTGCGTACCCTGTCTTCCAGTTCTTCGATAGGAGCGAGCGAGACGATAACCGTCGGCAGTTGGTTACTGTAACGGTGGTTGAGTAACTGGTCCAATTTTTCCTTTGCCCATGGAGTACCGGATTGAGCACCAAGGTCATCCAGAATAAGAAGCGGCGCATTCCGCACCTGTTCAAAGAACTCATCGTAGGGAAGTTCAGTGTTCGAGTTAAAGCTGTTGCGGAGATTGTCCAGCAAGTCAGGGGTTGAATAAAATAAAACGGGGGATTTTCCTTCAATACATTCATTAGCAATTGCTGCCGCCAGATGAGTCTTACCACAGCCAGAGGGACCCGTAATAACCAGCCAGTCTTTCGGTTGTTTGGCAAATGCTCTCGCCGCTTTGTAAATGCGGCGGAACTGTTCCTGACTGGCAGTCTCTTTAATCCTGCCTTCAGGACTTAGATTATCAAAAGTGAAACGTGCCAGAGCACCGAGATTACTGTACTTTTGAAGTCGCGACTGACGTTTGGTATTGGATACCTTCTCAACACAACTACACGGCACAATCCGGCCGTAATCGGGTTTACCCGGAGCCAGCAATGGGTGTACGAACTTGGCTCCTTTACAAACTGGGCAAATCTCTTCAATCACTGGCTGTACATTTTCAGCGTCTGACGATGTGTCCATATTTGCCTTTGATGTATTTGTCCGGGTCTGTTTTTTTAAAATCTCTGAGATGTGTTCCATCACTTCTACCTTCAGTTGCCCAGCGTTCTAATATGGCTGAAATATATCTCCAGTTTCGCTTGCCAGCGTTGACTGCTTCTTTGATGGCATCTTTAATCCATATTTCAGGATAGTTTTTTTCGGCATCCCGCAGTTCTTCAGCAATCATCGGCGTCAGCAAACCGATATTTTCTTCGTACAAGGCAAAGATATTCGGTTGTTTTTCAGTAATGATTTCGGGAGTGGGCTTCGCTTCCAATCCAGGGAGGCGGATTTCGCCATTCCGTATTTTTATTATCGCTTCTCTATTGGCTTCATTGTTTAGTAGGTAAATATCTTCAGTGGTTCCGTCCCTTCCCGCGGCGAGGTGAAGTATAGTTCCTCGCTGAGTAGCCATAGTCAGAGCTTGGCGGAGCGTCTCGTCAGGGTGTTTGCTGGTTTCGCTGAGACTGGCCATCAGACTGTTGTCACTTGCCAGTTCACGGTAGGTGCTGAAATGTGAGTGCCCCTTTTTGTGATAGAGAATTTGGAAGATGTGAAGGGTCAACTTCAGTTCAGTAATATCGGTTATCTCTGTGAGGAGATTGCTGATGAAGATATTAGGTACCGGGGTAAACTCCATTCTGATTGGGAAACCACTGAACTGACTCATATCAGACTTTGTTCCTGACTGGCGATATTCTCGAATCTATAATATTTCGGAGTGAAGTGAATGCTGACTTCGCCGGTGGGGCCATTGCGGTGTTTGGCGATGTGAATATTGGCAATGCCTTCAGGATATTCTCTATCAGGATATTGTGCTTCCCATTTCTCTCTGGTGGGGTAGTAGTAATCCTGTCGGTAGATGAATATGACCACATCGGCATCTTGCTCAATGCTGCCGCTGTCCCTCAGGTCCGAAAGCAGAGGCTGACGGTCCTGCCTGGTTTCGGCGGCACGACTCAATTGTGAGACGGCGATGACCGGCACTTGCAAATCACGCGCTAGAGCCTTCAGGTTGCGGGTAATATAACTGATTTCCTGCACGCGGTTATCCATCCTGGTATCAGCGTCAATCAATCCCAGATGGTCAATAATGATGAGATTGACATTCTGTTCGTAGAGAAGGCGGCGTGCTTTACTACGTATTTCGGAGATGCGCAGTTTTGGAGAATCGTCGATATAAATTTTTGTCTCTGAGAGAGTCCCGATGGCGTTCAGAATTTTTCTTTCATCCATTTCCGAATGCATACCGAGCCTGACCTGAGATGAAAAGACATTGGCTTCGCTGGAGATGAGTCTCGTGACCAGTTCCTCTCCAGACATTTCCAGACTGAAGATTGCCACGCAGGCGTTCTGTTCGATAGATGCATTGCGGGCGATATTGAGGGCGAAGGAGGTTTTGCCCATACCGGGACGGCCAGCAACAATTACCAGGTCGGAACGCTGAAAACCGCCGGTGATGTTATCTATAGCATTAAAACCTGACATCACTTTGGGAAGGGGGCCTATGTGACCATCCTCCGTGCCGGGATGTGGCTCAAAATATAAGTCCAACACCTGACGGACATGCAGGAAATCACGCGTGCCTCTGGTCTGGCTCAGTCTTAGAAGGATGTCTTCTGCCTTGCTGATACTGCCACGCGGGTCAGGGTCTGCCTGGTAACCGATGGTGCTGATTTGCTGACCAGCGCTAATGAGATGACGGCTAATTGAGAGACGGTAAACAATCTGAGCGTATTCTTGAATATCTAGTGGTGTCGGAACGACAGAGATTAGATGTGACAGGTAGGCAACCCCGCCGCATTGCTCCAGTTTGCCCTGACGGTCTAATTCCTGAGCGACTGTTATCTGGTTGATTGATTCACTGCGTAGATAGAGGTTTAAACAGGCTTCATAGAGCCACTGGTGTGGCTCGTGGTAGAAATCAGCTTTCTGGAGGAAGGTGGCAATCTCGTATATTGCTGCCCCGTCAATCAGGAGTGAGCCAACGACTGCTTCCTCAGCAGAAATATCATGTGGTGGGAGTTTATCGTTATACACGATTTTTGCTCCTAATAATAGAGCCGCTGGTTGCTCAATAAAAACAATTAAGCGGTCTGTTCCTCAGCGACTACTGTTACCTTGATTTTAGTGGCGATGTCTTTACCAAGTTTGATGGGCACTTCGTAACTGCCAGTCTGCCTGATTGGCCCGGTCAATTCAATCTTTCTCTTGTCAACCACAGCACCGAGGGTACTTTCCAAACTGGCAGTGATGTCAGCCGAAGTGATGCTACCATAGAGATGCTCTTGTTGTCCAACCCGGGCTTTGATGATAATCTCTTTGCCTTCCAGTTCAGCGGCTAAGGCTTTCATTTCAATCTCGGTCTTGGCGGCAATACGTGCCCTTGCTTTAATCTGCGCCTCTACGGCTTTTATATCTTGTGGTCTAGCAGGCATGGCTAGTTTGTGTGGTATCAGAAAGTTTTTGCCGTAGCCATCGGCAACCTCTTTGATTTGGCCTGCTTTACCAACATTGGATACGTCTTCCAGGAAAATAACCTTCATGATTTCTCCTTCCCAGTAATTATACTTTACCCGTCAATGAAGTGAAATACACTACCCCGCACCCTCGGTTAAATATTTCTGGGCATAAATGGCGGCGGTAGCACCGTCACCGGCGGCGGTGATTGCCTGACCGGCAGAATTATGGCGTATATCGCCGGCGGCTAAAATACCCGGTACCGGCGTTTCCATGTTTTCGTTGGTAATGATACGAGCGAATTCATCTAGAGGTAGGATTTGCTTTACATAATCTGTGTCCGGCTGTGACCCGATAGATATGAAAACCCCGCTTACCTCCAGAATTGAACTCTTGCCAGTCTCTACGTTTGAGAGCTTGATTCTCTGTACCATATCCGTACCTTCGATTGCTGAAATGGTGGTATTCCAGAGGAAGTCTATTTTCGGTTCAGAAAAGGCTTTCTCCTGAAGAATACGAGTGGCACGGAGTTGACGACGTCGATGTATGACTGTGACTCTGGAGGCGAATTTCACAAGGTGCAGTGCCTCAGTGACAGCGGTATCGCCTCCACCGACCACTGCCACTGGTTGATTGTGGAAAAAGGCACCATCACAGACGGCACAGTAAGACACTCCCTTACCAATCAGTTTATCTTCTCCTGGAACGCCCAGCCTATTACGTTTTGCTCCACCAGCCAGAATTATCGTCTTGCCGGTGAAATCGCCATCGGTAGTTTTAACGATTTTCAGGGCTCCTTGAATCTTCAGTCCGGTGGCTTCGGCGAAAATGGTTTTTAGACCGTATTTGGTCGCCTGTGCTTGCATACGCTCGCCGAGTTCCAGCCCGCTGATTCCTTGATGGAAGCCGGGGAAATTTTCCACATGTTCGGCATAGGTTATCTGCCCACCAAAGAGCCCTTTTTCAATCAGGAGGCTATTGAGTCCTGCCCTGGAAGTATAGAGCCCGGTAGTCAGTCCGGCAGGTCCGCCTCCGATAATGATGACCTCGTAAACATTTTCGCTCAATGGTTTTGTACCCCGGTTTCTGTTGACTTTATGTGCTCTGTTCGTCGTTTGTTTCTGTCATTGGCGGGTCGGGTTCAATAAATTTGTATTGCTGGATGATTTGGCAGACATTGCGGTCCACGCTTTGCTTAGCCATACCAATGGCATTTCTAATTGCTTTTGCCTGACTGCGCCCGTGAGAAATGATGACGTTCCCGTTTAATCCTAATAGACAAGCGCCTCCGGACTCCCGGTAGTCAATCCTTTTAACCATGGCCCCAAACCCGACGTCAAATTGCATATCGCGTGATTCCTTGCGGGAGGCATTAGAATGTTCCTGACTCACATTTTTCAATTTCAGGAAGGCTTCCCCTACTCCTTCCAATGTCTTCAGGACGATGTTACCGGTGAACCCGTCGGTAACCACGACGTCTGCCATTCCTTTGGGAAGACTCTGCCCTTCAATATTGCCGATAAAATTCAAATCTGAAGCTTTTAATAGTTGGTAGACTTCTCGGGCAAGCTGGTTGCCCTTCTTCTCCTCCTCACCATTATTGAGCAAGGCAATGCGGGGTGAGGGGACACCGAAAACCTCCCTGACATAAATATTCCCCATTTGAGCAAATTGAAGCAGATGCTTGGGGCGGCAATTTGGGTTAGCCCCGCAATCTAGTAGAAGGAAAGGGCTGGCGATATTTATGGTGATAATGCTTCCGATTGCCGGGCGTTCAATGCCTTCCACTCTGCCCAGCATAGTAAATGCGGCGTACATTACTGCCCCGGTACTGCCGGCGGAAACGAAGGCAGACGCTTGGTCTCTTTTGACTAAGTCGATACCCACAACGATTGATGATTTTTGTTTTTTAATCACCGCTTCAATCGGAGATTCTTCATCGCCAATAACCTCGCTGGCGTCAACGATATTAATATCCAGTTTTTTCATATAACGACTAGCCTGGACGTGGAGAATATCCTTTTTGCCTACCAGGGCAATCCCTATTTTATAATCCTGTGCCGCTTTCACGGCTCCTTTAACTATTTCGTGGGGGGAATATTCCCCACCTGAAGCATCAACTGCAATTATCATTTGTTCTCCTGTGATACCGGAATGGGGTGGAGTTTCCGGAATGTCCGGTCTGTCATTTTAATTGTTTAAATTCATCTCTAACTTTACGCAGAGTCTCCGGATTGGAAAGTAAGTCAACGACAATCATTGCGATAGCCTTGGCGGCATCGCACATGCCATTGATACCATCATCCGAGGCGGCGGCAGTGGCAAACTCCGGAGAATGGACTGAGACGCTTTTGGGAGCAATAGCCAGAGCGGGATGTATTGCTGGCACCAATTGGCTGACATTACCCATATCCGTACTGCCTGTGTCTAAGGGTATCGTCGATTGAGGAAACTTCACCTCTCTTCCAATAATGCGCATATTATCAACATAAAGTTGAGCCAGGGTCATATTGTTACACATACTGGCATAACGCAAATTATCCGGCGTATATTCAAAACGGGCGCCGGTGGCGGTAGCGGCACCGATGAAGCAGTTTAAGACTTTCTGTATTAGTTCGTCAAGATAGGCATCGTCGGCGGCGCGAACATAGAATTCGGCGGCACTGTGGGCTGGCACAATATTAGCGGCTTGGCCACCGTCGGTGATGATGCCGTGGATGCGGGCGGTACTCTTGATGTGCTGCCGCAGGGCATTGATGTTGTTGAATGATAGAATCATCGCATCAAGAGCATTAATGCCGTCACTCGGATTAGCGGAAGCATGAGCTGATTTGCCGAAGAATTCTACTTTCATATGCTGGCAGGAAAGAGCCATAGAGGTGGCAATATCAACTGTGTCAGGATGTACCATCATCGCCGCATCGAGGTCGGAAAAGGCGCCTTTGTGTGCCATAACTATCTTCCCTCCGTATCCCTCTTCAGCTGGTGTTCCGATGACCAGAATCCTACCACCGGATTGGTCAACGGTTTGTTTTGAGGCTATTGCCGCCCCGATAGCGATTGTACAGATGAGGTTATGCCCGCAAGCATGCCCAATGCCGGGCAGGGCATCGTATTCAGCCAGCAGGGCAATGGCGGGTTTACCCTTGCCGTAACTGGCTCGGAAGGCAGTGGGTAGGTCACAGATACCGCGCTCCACAGCAAAGTCTTTTTCTGTAAGGTACTGAGCCAGCCAGCTGCTTGCCTTGAATTCCTGAAGTCCGAGTTCGGGATTGGCGTGAATCTTCAAGGCAAGCTCTTTTAACTGCGGTTGGGCAGAGTCAATTTGGTCGACAACGGATTGTTTTATGACGGCGATGTTATTCATGTTTCTTAAATACACAATAACCCTCATAATGATACTTTGTAAAATTTGGAATAAAGAGAACTAAATGCGGGTAGCTATTATTATAGCTCAGTGATGGTGTGATTTCTAGGGTTATGGGAGATAGTGGTCTATTGGAGCTATTGACTCATACAAAAACTTGCCTATTTATTTGAAATATGCTATACTGCTAGGTTGTTGAAGTGGGTGAAATTCCCACTTTTTTTCTTGGATGAGAAAAAAATATTATGGAGGCTTAACCTGAGATGAAGAGCGAGTTCTTGCTCGCTATCACCCAGTTATCGGCTGAGAAAAACCTGCCTAAAGAGGTGGTAATCTCAGCCGTGGAGTCGGCATTGGTGTCGGCTTACCGCAAGGATAGCTTTACCCCAAACCAGAATATTGATGTCAAGATAAACCGCAATACGGGCAGGGTTGAGGTATGGGTGGAAAAAGTCGTTGTTGCAAAACCTGCAGATACACGACAGGAAATATCATTGATAGAAGCCCATCGTATAAAGGCAGATGCACAGCTTGACGAAGCTATCATGGTGGAGTCAACACCCCAGAATGCCGGCCGTATCGCCGCACAAACTGCCAAACAGGTGATTCTCCAGCGTCTTCATGAAGCGGAGCACAGTGCTATTTTTGAGGAGTATGCTGGGAAGGCAGGTGATATTGTTAGCGGTGTTATCCAGCGGCTTGAACCGAGGCAGGTGCTGATTGACCTCGGCAGGGTAGAGGCAGTGTTGCCATCAAATGAGCAGATGCCCAATGAGCGGTATAGAGTGGGACAGAGACTAAAGGTTTATATGGTGGAGATTACTAAAACCCCCCGTGGTCCCAGAGTGATAGTGTCTCGCTCTCATCCTGATTTATTGAAGCGTCTTTTTGAATTGGAAGTTCCGGAGGTTTCCAATGGAACAGTAGAGGTAAAGGCAGTTGCGCGCGAAGCCGGCTACCGGAGTAAAGTAGCCGTTGCCGCACGCCAATCGGGTATTGACCCGATTGGTTGTTGTGTCGGGTTGCGCGGTATTCGTATCCAAAATATTGTCAGTGAACTGAGTGGTGAAAAGATAGATGTTGTGCTTTGGAACCCCGACCCATCTGTTTTCATTGCCAGTGCTCTTAGTCCGGCACAGATAGTGGCTGTGGAACTCAACAGAGCCGAAGGGTACGCAACAGTTATTGTCCCTGATAGACAGCTCTCGTTGGCAATTGGAAAGGAAGGGCAGAATGCCCGTCTGGCGGCGAAACTGTCTAATTGGCGAATTGATATCAAACCTGCCTCTGTTTATGAGCCGGAGAAGGCGGCTCAACCAGCGTCAGAAATTGAGGGAGTGAGAGAAGAAGTTAAGGGTAAGAAGGGGCTACTGGTTGAGCGTGAGCTCATGGGGGCGCTAGTTGGTCAGGAAGTGCCGGTGGTTCCAGAGGAAGAAGCTGAAGAAGGGAAGGCTGAGCCGGGATCAGAAGAGGCTGTTGTTGGCCAACCGGTTAGTTTTGAGCCTCAAGTAGCGCCAACCAAGACAGAATTGAGGTTTGCTGAGGACATTTTAGGTCCTAAAACTAGCCAGCCTGACGGTAAAGCGAAGAAGAAAAAGAAGAGTCAGGGGAAGGTGAAGGCGAAGGAAGAAGAGGCGGTTAGAGGAAGAAAGACTCATCGGCAGGAGTTTGTTGTTGAAGACGAAGAAGAGTATTGATGTCAATGCGGACTCTGTCAAACGTTTGCCGCAGCGTACCTGTGTTGCTTGCCGGCAGGTGAAAGCAAAGCGAGACCTCGTTCGTATTGTTAAAACAATTGATGAGGGTGTGTTGGTGGATGTCGCCGGTAAGAAGCTGGGACGTGGTTCTTACTTGTGCAAGGTGAAGGAATGCTGGGAGAACGGTCTGAAGGGTGGCCGTTTGGAATATATAATGCGTACAACACTGACTCAGCAAGACCGACAAAGATTGGAAGAATATGCAGAGAGGCTATAGCGGGAGTATTTAGTGGTAGATTCGGAGAAGAAGGGTAACATTGCCAAAGTAACTGATGAGAAGACTGGGAGCGAGGCTTCTGTCCAGAAGCCTAATATCATAGAATTTCCGCCAGCCCTCAGTGTGCGGCAGTTATCAGACCTTCTCAATATCAGCCCAGTTGAAGTCATAAAACGCTTAATGAGAAGCGGGATTATGGCGAATATCAATCAGGTTGTTGATTTTAAGACTGCCGCCACTGTGGCAACGGATTTTGGTTATGAAGCACGTCTCAAACATCGTCTTACGGGTAAAGGCGGCCGTGCCAATGAGACGAAAAAACAACAGCGTGCCCATCAAGTCGAGCAGACGAGCGGTTTAGTGCCACGACCACCGGTTGTGACCATTATGGGACATGTTGACCACGGCAAAACGAAATTGCTGGATGCTATTCGCAAGAGTAATGTTGTGGATAGCGAAGCCGGCGGTATTACACAACATATAGGGGCTTATCAGGTAGAGGTCAATGGGCAGAAGATTACCTTTTTAGATACGCCGGGTCACGAGGCTTTCACGGCAATGAGAGCTCGCGGCGCACAGGTTACGGACATCACTATTCTTGTAGTCGCTGCTGATGATGGTGTTATGCCACAGACTCTGGAAGCTATTGACCATGCCCGTGCCGCTGGTGTGCCGATTGTGGTGGCAATCAATAAGATTGACAAAGTCGGTGCCAACCCCGACCGTGTCAAACAACAATTAGCGGAGGCAGGTTTGGTAGTCGAGGAGTGGGGTGGAGATACAGTATCTGTGCCTGTTTCTGCTAAGGAAAAGCGGGGTATCACCGATTTGCTGGAAAACCTGATGGTGGTGGCGGAGTTGGAAGAGTTAAAGGCCGACCCGTCCAAGCCAGCAGAAGGTACTGTCATTGAAGCGGAGATGGATAGAACTAAGGGAGCGCTGTTCACGGTGCTGGTCAGTTCGGGTACATTGAAAGAGGGGGATACAATTGTCGTGGGGGAGAACTGGGGCAGGGTGAAAGCGATGTTCAATGATGCCGGGAAGCGGGTCAAGAAAGCTACTCCTTCAACGCCTGTCGAGGTCCTTGGTTTGAGTAATGTGCCTCAGGTGGGTGATGTAATGACTGTAGTCGTTGATGAAAAAGCGGCACTGGCTGTTATAGAGAGGCGTCGACAAGAAGCAGAGAAAGAAGCCGCTATTTCCAGAACTGTGAGTCTTAGTAATGTCTATGACCAGATTAGCGCTGGTAAGGTTAAAGAACTGAGTATTATTCTGAAGGCTGATGTTCAGGGTAGTATTGAGCCAATCAAAACCTCACTGGAGAGACTATCATCGGACGAGGTTAAAGTCAGGGTTATCCATAGCAATACCGGTAATGTTAACGAAAGCGATGTGATGCTTGCGATTGCTTCCAAGGCGGTTATCATTGGTTTTAATACGGGTGCTGAGCCCGGTGCCAAGAGTTCAGCAGAACGTGAGGGAGTCAGTATTCGTTTCTACAATATCATCTACAATATGATTGATGATGTTAACAAAGCTCTGAAGGGTATGCTGGCGCCTATTTTTGTTGAGGTAATTGACGGACATGCTGAAGTGCGGGCAGTCTTCACTGTGGGCAAGAAGGAGAAAGTGGGGGGGGTTTTTGTTACTGAAGGTAAAGTGACCAAGAGTAGTTCTGCCAGGGTGCTAAGAGGTGGGCAGAAGATTCATGAGTCGACAGTCAGTAGTCTGCGACGTTTCAAAGAGGATGTCAGGGAGGCCACTACCGGGTATGAGTGCGGTGTGGCTGTGGCTGGCTTCAGCGATTTTCAAGTCGGTGATGTTCTGGAGTTCTTCAGAAATGAAAAATCTGGTTAAAGGGATACCGGGGTGACATATCGTATTGAACGTTTGAATAGTCTCCTGCGACAGGAAATCAGCGATTTAGTACAACGCCAAGTCAAAGACCCGAGACTTGGCAGTTTTATTTCTGTTACGGCAGTTGAAATTTCTTCCGATATGAGATGTGCCAAGGTTTTTGTGAGTCGTTTGGGCACTGATAACGAGAAGCGAGAGACGCTATCGGCATTGGCATCTGCCTCCGGTTTCATCCGCCATGGGCTTTCTGAGCGTTTGAAAATAAGACGTATACCCGAGCTGAGTTTTAAACTGGATGATACTATTGAGAAGGCAGACCGTGTGCTCAGAATCATTGACGGAATCTCTTCGGAGGAGCGTTCTTGAACCTGCCAAGATGATGGAACTTTGCTATGAACGGCATATTAAATATCAATAAGCCGATGGGTAAGACATCTTTCGGCATAGTATCAATGGTGAAGCGGTTGACAGGTGAAAAACGTGTTGGCCACGCCGGTACGCTTGACCCAATGGCAACCGGTGTTTTGCCTGTTTGTTTGGGACAGGCGACGCGCTTGGTTGAGTATCTGATGGATACCACCAAAACATACCGTGCCGAAATTGAGTTAGGCGTAGTCACTGATACCTATGATAGTGAGGGTAAGGTAATCCAGCGAGGAGATGCTTCAGTTATAACTAAGGAACAACTGGAAACGGTGCTGAATTCGTTCCGTGGCGTCATCACCCAGACCCCACCGATGTATAGTGCCGTCAAGTATCGGGGTAAGCCTCTCTATGAACTGGCAAGAGCTGGAATCAAAGTGGAGCGGAAGAGTCGTACTGCGTTGATTCAGTCTCTGGAACTGAAGGATTGGCAACTGCCGGTCGCTACCATCGAAGTAGTTTGCGGCAAGGGGACCTATATTCGCTCTTTAGCTTATGATTTGGGTCAGGTGCTGGGTTGTGGCGCTAATTTGAAGAGCCTGGTGCGTCTGAGGTGTGGTATTTTTGATATTACCAATGCGGTCTCGCTTGAACATCTTGAGGAAGCTTGTAAGGATGGTTACTGGGAAAGTCTTCTCTACCCGATGGATAGTATTCTTGCTAACTTGGGAGCAGTGATTGTCGGCGAAGAAAAAGCCCAGGCAATCCGCAATGGGTCTTTGGTGATTATCGGGGAAGATATGTTATCAGAGACTGTAGGTGAGCATTGTCGTGCCTATACTTGGGACGGAAAGCTTCTGAGCATATTACGGTTTAATGCTGAAAAAAGACAATGGCAACCCGAAAAAGTATTTAGTTAGCTTGACAACACCAGCCCTATGTGGTACGAATAATAGTCGGGTTATTTGGGGATAAACTTGTCTAGCCAAAGAGGAGGTCATTTGAGTCATGGGGAAAATTAATGTAGCCATAATCGGTGTAGGTAACTGTGCTTCGTCACTTGTGCAGGGGGTTCATTTCTATCGGAATGCTAAAGAAGATGAGTTTGTGCCCGGGTTGATGCATGCCAATCTGGGTGGTTATCATATCCGCGATATAAATTTCGTTGCTGCCTTTGATATCGATAAGAATAAGGTCGGCAAAGACTTGGCAGAGGCAATTTATACCAAACCGAATAACACTATCAAGTTTTGTGATGTCCCGACCTCCGGTGTCATTGTCAACCGTGGTATGACGCATGATGGACTGGGGAAATATCTCTCCAAGATTATTGAGAAAGCTCCTGGTCCAACCGCCAACATCGTTAAAATATTGAAAGACACCAAAACCGATGTAGTTCTTAACTATTTGCCTGTCGGCTCGGAGATGGCGACCAAGTGGTACGTGGAACAGATATTGAATGCTGGTTGCGGGCTTGTCAATTGTATCCCAGTATTCATCGCACGACAGAAGGACTGGGGAGAACGGTTTGCAGAAAGGGGTTTACCGGTAATTGGCGATGACATCAAGTCACAGGTTGGCGCTACCATCACTCATCGGGTATTAACCAGACTATTCCGTGACCGTGGCGTCAAACTGGAGCGAACGTATCAATTGAACTTTGGCGGGAACACCGATTTTCTCAATATGCTGGAAAGAGAGAGGCTGGAATCCAAAAAGATTTCCAAGACCAATGCTGTCACCTCCCAGCTTGATTTTGAAATCAACCCCGATGATATTCACGTCGGTCCCAGTGATTATGTGCCATGGCTGTTAGACCGCAAGTTCTGTCATATCAAGATGGAGGGGCGTACCTTCGGTGATGTGCCGCTCAACCTTGAGTTGAAGCTTGAAGTTTGGGATAGCCCTAACTCAGCAGGTGTCGTCATTGATGCCATCCGGTGCTGTAAACTGGCGTTGGACAAGGGATTGAGCGGTTCACTCATTGCCCCGTCAGCTTATTTTATGAAATCACCGCCAGTTCAGTATTCTGACGACCAGGCTCGTAATATGGTGGAAGAATTTATTGCCACCAATAAATCGACCGAATAGCCGGGGTATTCTTGAACTGCGTATCGAATCCGAGTTATTTTCTGGACAGTCACGAATGAAGATTGCGCTGGTCTCTCCTTACGACTTCTCCTATCCAGGTGGGGTCGCTCGCCACATAACCTCACTTTACAATCATTTTACCCGTCTGGGGTATGAAGTAAAGGTAATCGCTCCTGCTTCAGGAGAGATTAAGGAATTCGGCGATAATTTTATACGTATTGGTAGGCCTTTTCCCATCCCTGTCAGTGATTCGGTCATCCGTGTTTCTATTTCACTCCATCTGGCGCCGACCATCAAAGAAGTGCTGGCGAGGGAAAAATTTGATGTCATTCACTTCCACGAACCATTTATGCCAATGGTGTGTAGCGCGATACTACGCTTCTCCAATGCGATTAATATTGGTACCTTCCACGCCGCACAGGGTAGGCCGGGTTACAATTTTGGTAGACCTGCCACTAGCTGGATGTTAAACAGGCGCGCGCACAAACTGCATGGTCACATCGCTGTCTCCAAGCCAGCGGTGAACTATATCAGCAAGTATGTACCTGCCGAATATGAGATTATCCCCAACGGAATTGATTTGAATCACTTCAAGCCTGATGTGCCCTTGATTGAGCAGTATTACGATGGCAAGCTGAACATTGTTTTTGTAGGCAGACTGGAGTATCGCAAGGGTGTTAATTACTTATTAAAAGCCTTTCTGGATATCAAACGGCAGATGCCGAATACGCGCCTCATCATTGCTGGACCGGGTACGAGATTACGTAAACGGTATGAAAGGTGGGTTAAGAAGAGCAGGCTTAGTGATGTGGTTTTTGCCGGTATGATTTCTGATAAAGACCTGCCTAGCTATTATCGCACGGCGGATATCTTTTGCGCCCCGGCGACCAGCCGCGAGAGCTTTGGGCTGGTTTTGCTGGAGGCAATGGCGACCGGATGTCCTATAGTAGCGACCAATATCGAAGGTTATGCCAGTGTGGTGACTAATGGCGAAGAGGGTCTGCTGGTGCCGCCAATGGATAGTCGGGCGCTGACGAATGCGCTGTTGACTCTTCTTAAGGATAAGGAAAAACGTTTGCAGAT
Organism: Chloroflexota bacterium; assembly: GCA_026389745.1. GTDB lineage: Bacteria > Chloroflexota > Dehalococcoidia > Dehalococcoidales > Fen-1064 > Fen-1064. The sequence continues at coordinate 47,473 of JAPLHG010000037.1, forward strand.
GGGGCAGAAAGGAATCATCACCGCCACTAAGTATAGCTGGGAAGATGTCTCGAGACGGGTTCTGGACTACTATGGCAAAATAATTGAAAAAGTGCGTCAGGAACGTTCCGTGAGGTCAAGATGATAGGTTTACAGAACATTCGCAGAACATTAGGCAGGTATTTTACTGACCCCATCGCGCGTCTTCTGGAAAAAACACATGTGACACCGAATACTATCACCTGCCTCGGCCTACTGGTAACAATTGCCGCCGCTGTGTTGATTGCCCTCGGGCATCGGTTTGCGGCTGGTTTTGTGGTGTTGTTCGCCGGTTTATTCGATATGCTGGATGGAGCGTTGGCTCGCCGTACAAATCGTGTTACGCGGTTTGGAGGAGTTCTTGATTCTACGCTGGACCGCGCTTCTGAGGCGGCGGTGTTTATTGGTATTGCAGTGTGGTATGCCAATCAGCAGTCTATTTGGGGAGTGGCAGTCTCAGGAGTTGCTCTGGTTACTTCGCAATTAGTAAGTTACATCAGAGCAAGAACTGAGGCGATAAATATTAATTGTGAGGTCGGGGTCTTTACTAGACCTGAAAGAGTGATTATACTGTCTATTGGACTGCTCCTCAGTAGATTTAACAATGTCTTGTTAATTGCTCTGGTGGTAATTGCTGTCCTCAGCTTTGTCACAGCAGTCCAGAGATTAGTTTTTGTATGGCAGAAAACAAAATCCAGTTAGTTTGGGGGAAACAATGCCGGTTATTGCTGTTATTGGTGCTCAGTGGGGGGATGAGGGAAAAGGGAGGGTGGTTGACCTTCTGGCAGAGAAAGCGGATGTGGTGGTTCGGTTTTCCGGGGGAGACAATGCCGGGCATACGGTCATAAATTCCTATGGCGAGTCCAAATTGCACATTGTCCCTTCAGGAATTTTTTCGCCGAGGGCGGTTTGCATTATTGGTAATGGAGCAGTCGTTAACCCGGGAGCTCTGTTTAAAGAAATAGGGATGCTCAATCAGAAGGGCGTTGATACCTCCAGATTGTATATTAGCGACCGTGCTCACGTGATAATGCCTTACCACATACTGCTTGATGACTTAGAAGAGACATCGTGTGTAGATAGGGCGATCGGTACCACTCATAAGGGTATTGGGCCTGTATTTTCGGATAAGATTGCCCGTCGCGGCATCCGTATTGGTGATTTACTGGAAAAGCAAGCATTTAGGGAGCAACTGCACTTTATTCTTGAGCAAAAGAATTTGATTTTGACAAAGATATATGGTGCCAGTCCCTTATTGTTTGAGAAGATATATGAAGAATATGTGGAATACGGAAAGCGTCTTTCGCCATACATCTGTGAAACCACGGCTATGCTGGATGAAGCACTGAGAGCCGGTAAACTGGTTTTATTGGAGGGGGCTCAGGGCACTCTGCTTGACCCTGATTTCGGCACTTACCCATACGGTACTTCTTCTTCGTCAATTGCTGGGGGGGCTTCGATTGGTTCGGGTATTAGTCCAAACAAAATTACCAAGGTTCTGGGTGTTTTCAAAGCCTATTGCACTCGTGTTGGTAGTGGGCCGATGCCTACTGAGCTTAAAGATGAGACCGGAGACCTTATCAGAGAGCGGGCGCATGAATATGGCGCCACTACCGGCAGACCAAGACGTTGCGGCTGGTTTGATGCTGTGGCGGCACATTTTAGTCACCGAATCAATGGTTTCACCGGGATGGCGCTCACACGGTTTGATATTCTGGATACATTACCGGTTATTAAGATATGCACTGGCTATAAAGTGGATGGTAAGACAATCAATGACTTTCCTGCCAGTATCGCAATGCTGGGAAAATGTGTACCTGTCTATGAAGAATTCCCTGGCTGGCGGGCTGCAACCTGTGATGTCCGCAAGTTTAATGACTTGCCGTCGGCGGCAAAAAAATATGTTAAGCGACTGGAAGAGCTGGTGGGCTGTCCTGCCAATCTGGTTTGTGTTGGTCCGGCACGAGAGCAGACAATCGAGAAATCGCCAGCCATTTAAACTTTTTTATTGGAAATACTCTATAGTTAAAGAATGGAATAGAAAATAGAGAGGGCTTTAGCCAATAGGAAACCAACCGACTGCATGCTTTGCCTGGCTTCCCCGCCAATCATAAAATTTATTTCCTGCGGCACTATAGACCTCTATCCCTCTAAACATGTTCTTTAGTCTGGCAACTTCTTTTTGCCAGGCCAATTCTGGAAAGCGTCAATCTCCTTCTGCAGGCTATCTG
>JAPLHG010000037.1:49744-64392 GCA_026389745.1 Chloroflexota bacterium
ATCTGCCAGTCTGCATCCGTGTGAAGTTGCTAATAAACGATACATTCCAATGGCTTCCGCAGCCAGCTTGCCTTGTGCCCGTAAAATGAATCCCGGTTCATTGATGCCAATCCTGGGTAGATGAATCTCGCCGTATTTCCCGGAAAGTGCCATATACACCTCCTCGGCTAAAATATTGCCGTTTCTGAAGTCTGTTAAAGGACAAATGGGCTACTAAATTAAGATATGCTCAAAAATTATACCATATTGGCATAGACGGCTTAAGCGATTTTCGCCATTATATGGTCGCCTTCAATTTTAACCTCGTGGGTGGTTAATTTTCTTGGTGGCTTCAGGGTTTTACCAAGTGCAGACATTATACCTGAGCCTCTTAACCAGCGGACTACACTGCCATCTTTCAAATCAAACTGAGACCCGTGTCGAGGACAAGTTACCACGGTTCCTCCAAGTTTGCCATTTGCCAGATTGCCACCCATGTGAGGACAACGACTGACCGTGACGTAGTATTTACCACCCGTAAATGCCAGCAGGATATTCTGTCCTTGAACGTATACTTCCTTCATCGCACCATCGGTGAGTTCACCCGTCTTGCCAACTGCAACAAAATCATCCATATCTGACCTCCTTAAAAGATAAATAGAGCTATCTGACTCTTTTTTCTACTGAGTCCCAATTGATGTTCTTGAAGAAAGCAGTGATATAGTCGGCACGCTTCAAACCATAGTCAATCATAAAAGCGTGCTCGAAGGCATCCATTACCAGGATAGGTGTACAACCAGCGAAGTGACCGACCTCGTGTTCATTTATCCACTGGTTGAAGAGCCAGCCGGTAACGTTATCCTGATAGAGTACTACCCAGCCGATACCACGCATTGCCCCAGTGGCTTTGAAGTCCTGCTCCCAGGCTTCATAACTGCCAAAAGCCTCGGCTACCTTTTTAGCAAACTTACCGGATTTGTCCACCAGTGATTTACCACCGAGGTTATCAAAATAATACTCGTGGAGTCTCATTCCATTGAACTCAAAGCCCATCCGCCGCTTCAGCTCGGAATATTCCAGTGTGATGGTTTTGCCCTCTCTGAGCATGGCGGTAAGAGTATCGGCGACTTTGTTGGTGTTGGTGACATAACCCTGATAGAGGGTGAAGTGGTTCTTCAGCAAGGTCTCGCTGAAGCCTGCCATACTGATAAGTGAGCTATAATCCTTTGCCTGATAAGTCATTTACCTTGCCTCCTTATATTTTTACGCTATGTGGGATTAGTGAATCTTTTTGATGAACTCCTTGACCCGATAGTCCCGCTCGCGTGATAGAAACTCCACTTTAGTCTTGCCATTTTCTTTGTAAGCACTAACCTCGACTAAGCCGCCGCCTCCTTCAGAGTAGGCTGACGTAGCTGTCTGATTTGTTAGTTTTAGTTCGTAACCGTTGGGGGCCGAAGAAGTCGATTGCCTTCTTGACAGTTTGTTCAGGGGTTAACTTTGCTTCGGTAGCAATTCTTAACATGCGATACCTACTTTAAATAGTCAGAACTCAGCAACCTCTATTCGTTAAAACTTTAATTTGCTGTAACTCAACTGTATATTCGGGGTATGTAACTTTTGCCCCGTCGTTGTGATAGAAGAGACGGAATAATTAACAATAATAAGATGCCGGTAAGTGAAGAATCTATCGGGAGTGTAACGAATACTATGCCAAAGTTTTCCTTCTGTCAAGCCGCATAGCGCGGGAGAAACAGTATTATTAATTAGAAGGAACTTGAAAAAGGTTACAATCCTAAGCTAGCCGCGGCTGATTTCATTGCCGAGAGCCCCAGTTCAATAAAAGAATCCAGCTCTAATCCGATCTCACTGCATCTGGCAATCTGTTCTCTGTTAGCACCGGCGGCGAAACTCTTTTCCCTAAAGCGTTTTCTGATTGATTTGGCTTCCAACCCTGCCAGTTTCTTATCGGGTCGGACTAATGCCCCGGCTGTGATTAAACCTGTCAGCGGGTCGGCGCAAAAAAGGGCTTTATCCATCATTGTCTCAAGTGGTGTACCGTGGGCTTCATTGTGGCAGAGGATAGCATGAGTAACCGCATCACTGGCACCGAGCTGTTTTGCCATTTCGGCGCTGCGTTTACTGTGTATGTTCATATCACCTGCGGTAAGTTCAACATCAATATCGTGGAGCAGTCCAGCAAGTCCCCATTCATCCTCGTTTTCCTTGAAGCGTCTGGCAAGTGACCTCATAATGACTTCAGTGGCGAACATGTGCTTGACGAGATTTTCATTCTTGACACTGTCCCTGACGGCTTTGAGGACATCCTCTCTATTCATCGTTAACCTCCAAAGGTGGATATCATTGTTGTGCGGTGGGTATGACCTGCCGATGTTTTTTATTACCTGCCAGAATTTGTTTCAAGTATTGTCCGGTGATTGAGTCCGGCGACTGTGCCACTTCTTCAGGCGTGCCGACTGCCACTACATAACCACCTTTTTCCCCAGCACCAGGCCCAAGGTCAATAATGTAATCGGCGTTCTTCATTACGTCCGGATGGTGTTCAATCACTACCACCGAGTTGCCGGCATCGACGAGTCTTTGTAAAACTTTCAGCAGGGCGGCAACATCATCAAACGAGAGTCCGGTGGTGGGCTCGTCCAGAATATAGAGCGTCTTGCCGGTTGACCTTTTTGCCAGTTCGGTTGCCAGTTTGACCCGCTGGGCTTCGCCGCCGGATAAAGTCGGGGCGGGCTGTCCTAATCGGATATAGCCGAGCCCTACATCGTGCAGTGTCTCCAGCTTTCTTTTAACCTGAGGGAAGTGCTCAAAAAACGCCAGCGACTTCTCCACGGTCATATCCAGCACTTCTGCAATGTTTTTCCCCTTGAACTTGATTTCCAGAGCCTCACGGTTGTAGCGTTTCCCCTTGCAGACTTCGCAGGGAACGGTAACATCGGGTAGGAATTGCATCTCAATCTCGATGTAGCCCTCGCCGCGACAGGCTTCACAGCGTCCGCCTTTGACGTTGAAGGAAAACCGACCCGGCGCATAGCCTCTAATCCTAGCCTCGGGCACGGTGGCAAAAAGTTCACGAATAGGTCCGAATGTGCCGGTGTAGGTGGCGGGATTACTGCGTGGCGTGCGCCCGATGGGCGATTGGTCAACATTGATTACCTTGTCGATGTTCTCAATGCCAAGGATGCCATCACACTCGCCGGTCGGTTCTCTGGAGCCGTAGATAACCTGAGACAGTTTCTTGTAGAGGATATCGTCAATCAGAGTGCTCTTGCCACTACCAGAAACACCGGAAATACAAACAAACTTGCCGAGCGGTATGGTGATATCTATGCCTTTCAGGTTGTTCTGACGTGCACCTTTGATAACCAGTTTCGCACCATTGCCATTACGTCGCTTTGTGGGTGTGGGGATTTGTTTCATGCCACTGAGGTACTGGCCTGTGGTCGATTCTCTACAGCTCATAATGTCTCGGATTGTGCCGGTCACAATCACCTGGCCGCCGTGCTCACCGGCGCCTGGTCCCATATCAATAATATAGTCGGCGGTACGCATCACCGATTCATCGTGCTCTACAACCAGTATGGTATTCCCGATGTCGCGGAGTCGTTTCAGGGTTTCAATCAGGCGGTGGCTGTCTGCCAGATGCAAGCCAACTGTTGGCTCATCGCAGATATAGAGGACACCCATTAAACCGCTTCCAATCTGGGTTGCCAGGCGAATCCGTTGTGCCTCGCCACCGCTGAGCGTGGCTGATGGGCGGTCAAGAGTGAGATAATCAAGTCCGATATCACGCAGGAAGCCGAGTCGGGATTTAATTTCTTTGAGGATTTGGCGGGCAATCATCTGTTCGCGTTTGGTGAGAATAGGCTTGTTGCCACCGGCAAGAGAGAGTATCCAGACAAGTGTCTGAGAGACAGGTAATCCGCAGATATCAATAATGTTTTTCCCACCAATGGTAATAGCCAATGCTTCCGGCTTGAGCCGTTTCCCATGGCATTCCAGGCAGGGCTTGGTGACCATGTAGCGCTCCATTTCAGCTCGGGAGTATTCTGACTCGGTTTCACGGTAGAGGCGTTCTATACGTGGTATGACGCCTTCCCAGCCTTCAGTGTGCTCCCTTATCTGCCCGAAGCAGGTGCGGTATTTATATCGCTCGTAGTTGTCGCCGTAGAGGATGAGATTGATTTGTTTCTCGGTGAGGTTTTTAATTGGGGTATTTAGTGAGAAGCCATGCTCTCGCGCTATGTCTTCAAGCCGGTAGAAATACCAGTATTGTGTCTGGTAGGGTTTGATGCCGCCCTGAGCGATGGGCAGTTCTTTATTTGGAATGACCAGGTCGGGGTCAATTTCCAGTTTAAATCCCAGTCCGGTGCAGGCAGGACAGGCGCCGTGGGGACTATTGAAGCTGAAAGTTCTCGGGGCAATTTCGCCGATACTGATTTCACAATGGACACAAGCAAAATGCTCGGAGAAGAGCAGTTCTTCACCATCAATGGTTGAGACCAGCGCTACACCAGCGCCGAGCTTCAAAGCAGTTTCAACCGAATCGGCAATGCGGCTCTGACTATCACTCTGTCCGGTAACGAGTCGGTCAACTACCACTTCAATGGAATGCTTTTTGTTTTTATCGAGCTGGATTTCCTCGGAGAGGTCGTGAGTGGCACCGTCGACTCTGACGCGCACGTAGCCCTGTTTGCGCAGGTCGTCAAATATCGATTGGTATTCGCCCTTGCGGCCTCTGACAAGCGGCGCCAGAATCAGAATACGTTTGTCTTCGGGGAGTCCCTTGATAGCATCGACAATTTGTTCTATGGTCTGGCTGGTGATTTCCCGACCGCACTTAGGACAGTGGGGATGCCCCACACGAGCGAAGAGCAACCTGAGGTAGTCATAAACCTCGGTGACGGTGCCCATCGTACTGCGTGGATTCTTGCCGACGCCTTTCTGGTCGATGGAGATTGCAGGGCTGAGTCCTTCGATGTAATCCACATCCGGTTTTTCCATTCTGCCCAAAAATTGACGCGCATAGGCGGAGAGCGACTCCATATAACGTCGCTGACCTTCGGCATAAATAGTGTCAAACGCCAGTGAGCTTTTACCACTGCCGGATACGCCGGTGATGACCACTAGCTTATCACGAGGGATGGTAACATCAATGTTTTTGAGGTTGTGCTCGCGGGCGCCTTTGACAACGATGGAATCAAGGGGCATAGTCTTCCTTCCGATTTCATTGTAACATCTGACGATAAGGCACTCAAGGTAAAGAATTGCACTCCTGGAAAGGAATCTCCGGAGGGAACAGATATTCTCCCAGAAGAAATTGATTAGCGATTCATCAGTACCACTTCCCTCTTGATTGTCGTCACTACATCCCGCACGGACAGGGATTAGTCAACTTTAGTCGTTATCATTCCAGAGGTTTTCTACAAGTTTATCAGTAACTCCTCTCTTTTTAGCTGTTTCGGCAGGGTCAATCGTTATCGTATCTCCATCGATGATAAGAACATCGCTCTCTTTGATATTAGCAGGTAACTTACTGCGTTTAACGTTGAGCATGGTCCGGTCTTCTTTCTCACAGACCGCAAAGTCGCCCTCGAACCTATCAATGACCACTCTCATATTACCTCGCAGTCGTTACCGTTAGCCGTGAACCGTCGCACCTAAAGATGATAGTACCGTTGAGGTCGGTACGGTATACTTTTATATTAGCCGCCGCTAGCTTATCCAGGGTGGTCTGGTGGGGATGTCCGTAATCGTTCCCCTTTCCAACCTCAATAACCCCATACTGGGGCGATACAGCCTTGAGAAACTGCGGAGTTGTGGAACTGTCACTGCCGTGGTGCCCAATTTTCAGAACGTCAGCTTTGAGATTGTAGCCTTCCGCCAGCATTTCCTCTTCAGACAGTGCCTGGGCGTCCCCGGTGAAGAGGAAAGACGTCGTACCGTAGGTAACTTTAATAACGATGGAGTAGTTGTTCATATCCTCATAGTTTTGGCTATTAGGGGCGAGGATAGTACACTGGGCGTCTCCAAGATTAAAGGTAGAGCCGGATATCGGTGTGGTTACGGTATAGCCCTTGTCCTTGATGGCTGCAAGGACATCGGTGTAGGTTTTAGTGGTGGTGGTTACCTTTGGCATATATAACTTACCAATACTGAAGTTGTTGATAACCGCATCCAGACCGCCGATATGGTCTTCGTGGGGATGGGTACCCACGGCAACATCGAATTTGCTGATACCCATACTCTTAATGGTGCTGACCAATAATGTTGCAGAGGCATTGGTGCCCGCATCGATAAGCATAGTTGCATCTTGGTATCGCACTATTTCACAATCTCCTTGTCCGACATCCAAGAAATAGACCTCAAGTAATGATTCTTGAGTAGTGGTACCTTGCGAAGTGGTCGTGATTGGTGAGTTGGTAGACGGAGTACTATTTGTAGACGTAGAGAGTATCTGGTTACAGGCTGAAGAAGTTAACAAAGCCAGGATAAGGGAAATGACTGTCAATAAACGTATAAACTTTTTCATTTCTACCTTTGTAGTAGGGCTTAGGTCCAGTTCCATTATACATTAGCTAAGGTCTGGAGGTGGACCCCGTCATTTAGACAACATTGCGCTTTCCTCAGTGTTGCGACCCAGCATTATGCCAATGTCAATTCCCTCTCGATTGTCGTCACTACATCCCGCACGGACAGGGTTCATTGTTGTTTAGGGTGTTGACAAATAGCTCAATAATAAATAAACTTCAGCTCAAAGATTTGAAAGCGACAAAGGAGGATATAAATGTTCGTAGAATTGTCGGGTATGACAAACATACTTCTCGGTGTGCTTTGTGTAATCAACATCGCCATAGCTTTTACGCTGTTAAGAATCTTACGGAGCTCCAAATAGCAACTCATGGAACTTGGCAAGAATCGAATCTTAATCCATACCCACCTACCTGTAGTTGCCCTCAATACATCAAGGAAAGGGTGGAAAGAGGGTATCCATATCCTGCCTCTATGGAATGTCCCGCTTGTAGTCATTTATCGCTATATTATAGTAATGAAAAGGCAAAATACAGGTGTATGAATGAACAATGCCAAGCGGAAGGGCAAACACTTAGGGAAATCAGAAACATAAAAACTCGGCGTGACGAACAATTAAAGAATCTTTGGGAACAAACAAAATAATAACCATAATAGTGTCCGTGCGGAATGTAATTAATACAATCGAGAGAGAGGTGGTGCTGGTAAAGAACGGAGAATGAGGTGCCATAGGTCTTTCTTTTCACTGTACCGGAGGTGGAACGACTGCTTATTCGTGGTCCGGACGTTGAAGTGCCTCTCACTTGGCTCAAGCCATTCCTTTTCTATCTCCTCAACCTCATATTTTTGGTCTTGCCATAGGAAAGATATTGGTCTTTCGGAATACATTCGTCCTGAATAGCATGTGACTTCAAGCTTGTCCAACCGCCTCCTCCGTCATATGAACCAATACCCTTGGCTTCTTTGTGCCGGGATGAAATATTTCGGTGCTACTGTATAATTGATTTAATTTGCGTTTACTTATTTAGCCAGTAGAGTAGTCCACCAAAACCCGCGATGATAATACCGAGGACAATGGCAATCCACCCTCCGGTTTTTAGTGCTCCTGGTTCAGGACGGAGGGGCCATCGGGAAAAGAATTCTCTCAAGTCAAAGCGGCTTACCAGTGAATCGTAGTAGTTCCTTCCCTCTTTCGCACCCCAGATAATTAAACCAATACCGAGGGCGAAAATTACTGCCCCCACTACTATTGGAATTCCCCAGTATTCATGAATCATACCTCACCTCCGTACGAGAGGCTTGACAATATGTTACTCGTTTTTGGGGCAATTCTCAATACCCTAAGGGGGGAATTTCTCCCCCTTAGGGTAAAAATTTCTGAGTATACCCGGCTACTGGGCTCTTATCTCACTTCTACGGTGGCGCCGGCGGCTTCCAGCCTCCCTTTAATAGTTGCCGCTTCTTGTTTGTTGACGTTTTCTTTCACCGATTTGGGAGCGCCTTCAACCAAATCCTTGGATTCTTTCAAGCCAAGATTGGTGACTTCGCGAACTGCCTTGATGACATTGATTTTGTTCTCGCCGAAGGATTTGAGGATGACGGTGAACTCGGATTTCTCTTCGACCTCGGCGGCAGGTGCGGTGGCAGTGCCACCAGCCGGAGCGGCGGCAACTGCTACGGGAGCAGCGGCAGTAACACCAAACTCATTCTCCAGAGCTTTAACCAGTTGAGAAAGCTCCAGAACGTTTAATTCCTTGATAGTATCGATTATTCCCTGCACTTTTTCACTCTCTGACATTTTAGTTATTACCCTCCAATTGTTTAATTCTTCCTTGTAATACGTTTTGTAGTCCTCTTATTGGACCGGATAAAGCACTCGCCAGCATATAAAGCGGGCTTTTGATACCACCAATGACCCTGCCTATCAGGACTTCTTTGGGTGGCAAGGTAGCAAGAGTGGTCACATCGTCAGCCGTTAGCACTCGGTTGCTCAAGAAACCACCCTTGACGCTGAGATTAAGTTTGGATGTGCGGATGTGGTCGTTGAATGTCTTCGCCAGTTGTGTGACGTCTCCATATCCAAAAGCAACGGCAGTAGGACCCTCAAAAGAACCGATAATATCTGACCGGTTGAGCTTTTCAGCCGCCTTCCGGATGAGGGTGTTTTTGACGACCTTATAATCACCACCCGCATCCTGCAATTTACGGCGTAAGCCATTGATTTCAGGAGTTTTCATCCCACGGTAATCAGTCAGAATACCGATGCTGGCTTTAGAGAGTTCCTCCTCCAGCTTATCAATGCTTTTCGCCTTTTTCTCAGTTGGCATCTTTTACACCTCCTTATCTTAAATATTTATACCAATCAAAAAAGAGTCCTCGTACACTGCACAAGGACTCAAAAAGCTAGCCATTCCGCTCTCACTGTTTTAAACAGTGAGAAACAGGCATTTGTTCCTCGGCAGGCAGTCTATTAAGCCCTTCTAAGAAGGACACCCGCTGTCTCAGGATATTTTATTTTTAATGCTTAGTTTAATGATATGATATCTCTAGCTTGAAGTCAATGCTAGGGTTGGTTTCAGGTCAAGTTTGACGCTGGGACCCATCGTAGTGGTCAGGAAGGCAGTACGAACATATTGGCCTTTAGCACCACTGGGTTTTGCCTTAACGATTGCTTCCACTATTGCCACTAAGTTGCCCATCAGCTTTTCAGGTTCAAAACTGGCTTTACCGATAATCACATGGATTGCAATACTCTGGGCAGGTCGTTTGCGGGGACTACGGTGCCTGATTTAGGGTTAGGCATCAAGCCTTTTCTTCCGAGGACCTTACCGAGCTTGCCCACTTTGCTCATCATGTCAGGGGTGGCAATGGCGACATCAAAGTCTGTCCAGCCTTCTTCAATCTTCTTTACCAGTTCATCAGCCCCGACATAGTCGGCGCCGCCCGCTTCGGCGGCTCTAGCACCTTCACCCTGTGCAAAGACGAGGACCCTGACCTGTTTTCCCAATCCAAAAGGTAATAGGGCAATGCCTCGCACCTGATGTGCGGAATTGCGCGGGTCAAGCCCCATTCTCAGATGAAGCTCCACCGTCTCATCAAATTTGGCGGTTGCCGCTTTTTTGACTGTGACAATAGCTTCTTCGGGGGTGTAAGCTTTTGTTTTGTCTGCCAGTGTTAATGCCTGTTCGTATCTTTTACCGTTTTTCATACTTGTTCTATCTCGATTCCCATACTTCGGGCCGTGCCCGCTACGATTCTTTCCGCGGCTTCAATATTTTTGGCATTGAGGTCTTTAGACTTGAGTTTGGCGATTTCGTTAAGCTTCTGACGGGGTAGAACCCCGACTTTATCACGTCCGGTGGTGCCGGAACCTTTAGGAATGTTCAGGGCTTTCTTTAATAAATCTGTGGTAGGCGGCGTTTTGGTAACAAAGGTAAACGAGCGGTCTTCAAAAACAGTAATTTCTACAGGAATAATGGAGCCTGCCGTAGAGGCAGTGCGCTCGTTATACTCCTTGCAGAAGCCCATAATATTGATACCGTGCTGGCCCAGAGCCGGACCAACCGGCGGCGCCGGATTTGCTTTGCCAGCCGGAATCTGTAATTTGATAACGGCAATTATTTTTTTCGCCACGATTGTCTCCTATATACAATAGCTAAAGTTTTTCTACCTGCAAGAAGTCCAACTCTACGGGTGTTTCCCGTCCGAAGAGGGAGAGTAGCACCTTGACCTTGCCTTTTTCCGTGGCGACTTCATCAACTACACCGACAAAATCGGTGAACGGTCCATCGGTGACACGGACGCTCTGCCCTTCTTTGAAACCGACTTTAATCCTGGGAGTTTCGGATTTCATTTGTTTTAAAATCTGTTGCATTTCTTCTTCCAGTAGGGGAATGGGTTTCCCGCCACTGCCGACAAAACCGGTTACTGCTGGTGTATTGCGTACGATATTCCAGCTACGGTCAGTCATCCTCATTTCAACAATGACGTAGCCAGGCAATATCTTCTTAGAGATGGTGCGTTTTTGCCCGCCTTTAATCTCTATCTCTTCCTCCGTAGGTATAATTATCTGGAAGATTTCGTCGCCGGAATCCATAGACTTGATGCGCTGTTCCAGATTCTTTTTGACGCGCTCTTCATATCCGGAGTAGGTGTGAATTGCGTACCAGCTTTTTTCGCTCTCGACCACAAACAACCTCGTTCAAATTTTAACTTATGGGGAATTATTGCCTTTAGATGCCCTAAGCACCTCGGACAGTACTAATGAGCCATTTAATAAACTCACTAAAACCAAAGTCAATACCACCGAGTATTATTCCGACAACAACAGCGGCCAGGAGTACCAGCCCTGACAGATAAAACAGGTCGCGCCGACTCAGCCAAGTCACCTTCTTCATTTCTGCGATGGTTTCGCTAATGTAGTTGGCGAAGGCACTCTTCGGTTTGGGAGTCATAGTGGTTGGTTTAGTTGATGGCATCCTGTCCCTCTTGCCCGCTATCGAATTTCTCGGTGGAGCTTCTGTCCGCGACAGCGCGGACAGAATTTGTTTAACTCCATTCGCTGGGAATCATTTCTCTTATTTTTTTGGGTCGTGTAGTTTCGTTCCTTGCACTCGGTGCAGGCAAGGGTTACTATCACTCTGTTTTCGCTTTTTGCCATATTTACTCGATTATCTTGGTAATAGTACCAGCTCCTACCGTTCTCCCGCCTTCGCGAATGGAGAACCGCATGCCCTGTTCCATAGCCACAGGGTAAATGAGTTTGATCTTTGCTGTGATATTATCGCCCGGCATTACCATTTCTACACCTTCTGGCAGTTGGAGTTCCCCGGTGACATCGGTGGTTCTGATATAGAACTGTGGTTTGTAGCCGTTAAAGAATGGCGTATGTCGGCCACCCTCCTCCTTGCTTAAGACGATAACCTCTGCCTCGGCATAAGTGTGCGGCTTGATACTGCCAGGCGCGGCTAATACCTGACCTCTTTCAATATCTTCACGTTCAACGCCGCGGAGCAAAATGCCCACAGCGTCGCCTGGTTCAGCATAGTCCAGAATCTTGTGGAACATTTCCAAGCTGGTGGCGACAACTTTCTTGATATCATGGTGCAGACCGACGATTTCAACCTCATCACCGGCTTTGATAACGCCACGTTCGACTCTGCCAGTCGGCACTGTGCCACGGCCTTTAATACTGAAGACGTCTTCCACAGACATCAGGAATGGCTGGTCCTTGGGACGAACAGGTGTGGGTATATACTCGTCCACGGCGTCCATCAATTTCAGGATGGGGCCACACCACTTACAATCCCTCTTGCCACAACCACATTCCAGAGCCTTAGAAGCACTGACTCTGATGATAGGTACTTTGTCGCCGGGGAAATTGTATTTATTAAGAAGCTCTCTGAGTTCCATTTCGACTAATTGTAGAAGCTCTTCATCTTCCATCAGGTCGACTTTGTTGAGAGCGACGACGATGTACGGCACATTTACCTGACGTGCTAGCAGGATGTGCTCTCTTGTCTGTGGCATTGGGCCATCGGGAGCGCTGACGACGAGAATAGCGCCGTCCATCTGAGCGGCACCGGTAATCATGTTTTTGATATAGTCGGCATGACCTGGACAATCTATGTGTGCGTAATGTCGCTTTGCTGTCTCATACTCGATGTGGGCGATGGCGATGGTCATACCACGTGCTTTCTCTTCCGGTGCGTTATCGATTGTATCGAATGCGCGGAAGGAGACGTTTTTAAATTGTTTTGACAACACCAGCGTTATCGCGGCTGTTAAAGTTGTCTTACCGTGGTCGACATGACCGATGGTGCCCACATTAACATGCGGCTTACTTCTGTCAAATTTCTGTTTTGCCATTAAATCCCCCTTCTTTATCTAAGCCCACAATCAGATTCGAACTGATGACCCCGTTCTTACCAAGAACGTGCTCTACCGACTGAGCTATGTGGGCACTATTCCCGATATATTATATTATTATACAGATTTTTACGGTGAAGTCCAATATTAATTTTGGGGGCGTGGTGGAGAGGGCAGGGTTCGAACCTGCGTAGCCCGTCAGGGCGACAGTTTTACAGACTGTTCCGATTAACCACTCCGGCACCTCTCCACGGGCAACCAAAGAAAATCTCAGACCAGCCCGAGAGGGGAGTCGAACCCGCTAACCTACCGATTACAAGTCGGTTGCGCTACCCTTGCGCCACTCGGGCACCATATCTATTTTGTTAAGTACTGCAAAAGCAAACAACCTTATTATTATACGTAACCAGATAGGTAAAAGTCAATTCCGAGGGCACCAGAATAAGCTGCTTTTTGTCAAACAGAAGTTCGGGAACTGTTCCGAATGGCCCACCTGAGGGAATTCGAGTCGCTCTTTTAGGTAAGAAAGACTTCATGCCTTTGGGACAGCCGGAGCCAGCCGAACAGTTCTTCAATCCGTGTTTCAGGTAGAGATGGACCCTTGAGCCTGTCTCAAAATTCAAACCAAAGTGGTAGAATTGGGCTAATCAGTTGGAGGTGAGCCCAATGCCACTAAGACCATTGAATCGCGAACAAGTCTGGATGCTACCCCCGACCCTTGGGGAATTGATTTCCAACGATCACCCTGCTCGGTTCGTAGCAGAGTTTGTGGATTCGCTTGACCGTGAGGCCTGGATAGAATTAGGAGTTGGGATCGACGGAGAGCCACTGGGTGCTCCGGCTTATCATCCAAGGGCATTGCTATGTGTCTGGTTACATGGCTTCATGACGGGGATTCGTTCGTCGCGCAAACTCGAAGCGGCCTGCCGAGACCAGGTGCCATATCTATGGCTGACGGGATGGCAACACCCCGATCATAATACTCTATGGCGATTCTACCAGGCTTACCGTGATGCAATGCGGAGGCTATTGAAATACACAGTGGCCACTGCCATCGAATTGGACTTAATTGACTTAGCTGTACAAGCTGTTGATGGAACGAAAATAGCAGCAAATGCGGCCGGTGACCGTACGTATGATGCCGCCGATTTACAGCGTTTACTCAATCGTACTGAAGAGGCAATCTCTCAACTGGAGGCACAAAATGAGGGAGGCGATGACTCTCCTCCGCCACGGCTGCCGGAAGAATTGCAGACAGCAAAAAAGTTACAACAGCGAGTTAGAGATGCCATGAACCACCTGACTCAACAGGAAAAGATGAAGCGAGTGAATTTAACCGATGAAGACGCCCAGCTGATGAAGGGGCGTAGCGGGATCATTACTGGTTACAATGCCCAAGCAATGGTCTCTCCATTAAACCCTGAGACAGCCAAGGGAAGTGGCATGCTGATTACGGCTGCTAATGTGGTAAACAGCGCTTCAGATTCCGGACAATTAGTTCCAATGATGGAGCAGGCAGAAGAACTCACCGGGGAACGTACGGCGGTCACTCTGGCAGATGGTGGTTATCATACGTCAGTCAATTTGGAAGCAGGCGTACGCAGAGGGCAAACATTGGTGATGACAGAGCGCTATCATAGCGAGTTGCGGGGTCCATACTTCAAGGACAACTTCATATTCGATTCGAAAACAGATAGCTACATTTGTCCCCAGGGGCAGCGGTTGTATTTTAGAGGACTGCGCCGGACAAAGTGCGGAACTTCCAGGGCGATATCGTGTCTACAGGGCTTCGAGGACAGTGTGCCGGTCCTGCTCGGCCTTTGGAACATGCACGAGAGATGCCCATACAGGACGCGCTCTTTGGATTGGTTATTCTGATGTATTGATACGCAAACATCGACAATGGATGAAAACAGATGAAGCTCTCACCTTATATGCTCATCGCAAGGAGATGAGCGAACCAACCTTTGGAATTCTCAAAGACCAGATGAATGCAAGGAGGTTCCTGCTACGTGGTCTGGCTAACGTCAACGCTGAGTTTAACTTACTGGCAACAGCATTTAACTTGCGTACTCTGTGGCGTATTTGGTCTAAATCAGGGAGATCAAGCAACAAAGTTAAGATAGTAATCGCTGGGAGCTTGGAAACCACCATCCAAATCCGCAAACTTTTTGGTACAAATCCCGGAGTCCCACCCGTTTTGAATTTCGCATAGTATTCCGTGCTCCACTTTCTGAGACAGGCTCCCT
>JAPLHG010000076.1 GCA_026389745.1 Chloroflexota bacterium
AATGGAATTACTCCAATAAAGAACACGAATAGGGGAAGATGAGGTTGCTTTTTACCAGGACCTGGAGTTGCTGTCTTGACGCTGTGTTTTTCTTTTAGCCCGGCACATTGGACAGCGTCGAGGCTCCTCGGCAAAACCCTTAGAACGAAAGAACTCCTGTTCTCCCGCGCTGAATGTAAAGGTTGTACTGCAATCGGAGCACTTGATTGACTTGTCTTGAAAACTCATCAGATGACCTCCTCTTATCAATAGTTGGTAGGAGTTTGGTCACTGAATACTTGAGATGAATCTTCAATGCGTAAAATTTGAGAAGAAGATACAGGAAAAGCAAAAAATGACCAATTCAGACTAATATATCATTATACTCTAAATCTGTTACAAAGGTAAACTTGAGCAAGCAATGATACACTACTCCGGTCCCGTACGAGCCATGGTGGGGTGGGCATCTGGATGGAAAACCAGACTGGCGAGAAGATTGTGGCTATCAGGCCGAAACCGCCCTTTAAGCCTATTTCCAGGTGGCGGTGACAAGAGAGGGATCAGACATCCGTATAGTTAACGAGCCCATCCAAGGCTCGCCCGTGTTTCTAAGAATGGTGGAGACGGGGGAGGGTTGAAGTCGAACCTTCAATATTATCAGATGGACTCTATCCCGTATTGGGCTAGAGTTGGTCTCTACGAGAAACACGGGGGTTGGGGTGGCTGGGTATTTAGGCTTGACAACTTGACTCTAGTCCAGTATCTTGAAAAACAGAAAGCTCGGTAAAAAGGGTATTTCTTCAATATTGGCGTGTGAAGTGATGAGTTGAGAGTAACTTTAGTAACTAATTTCTCCGCGGGTCGTTATATATTTATAGGAAACTATTCGATTGATGGAGAAACATGATGAAGAAAGTTTTACAAATAGCAGTGCTCCTGCTACTTACTCTCTCTTTAGTTGCCTGTGGGACGCCAGTTGCAGCGAATGTAGTTAAGTCGGAAAAACCCCGTATTTCCTCTCCCAATGTTTCGGAGTCAGATCTGACTGTGCTACTTGAAGGCAATAGTGATTTTGCGTTGTCGCTATATAACGTGCTCAAGGATGACAAAGACGGCAATTTATTCTACTCACCTTACAGTATTTCCCTGATGATGGCGATGGCTTATGCCGGAGCTCAAGGTGAGACTGCACTACAGATGTCCGATGCCATGAAGTATAACCTGAGCCCGGATGAGTTGCATGCGGCATTCAATTATCTGGCATTGCAGCTTGCCAAACGCACTTCGGATGCTTCAAATTTCAACCTTGATATTGTAAACGACATCTGGGGGCAGAAAGACTACGACTTCCTGGGTGCTTACCTTGACACACTGGCACAGAATTATGGTGCCGGATTACGGGTATTGGATTTTATTAATGACCCAGACGGTGCGCGTAAGATAATCAACGATTATATCTATGACCAGACCAACAAGCTTATCAAGGATTTAATTCCTGAAGGCTCTATTAATGACTTCACACGCCTGGTCCTGACCAATGCCATTTACTTCAAGGCTGAATGGAAGAGCAAGTTTAATAAGTACGCCACTCATGACGGAGTTTTCAAACTGCTGGATGGAAGCCAGGTTACGGTACCCATGATGAACCAAAGGTCCATCTTCAAATTTGCCAGTGGTGAAGGCTGGAAGGCAATTGAATTACCTTACTTGGGTGAGCAGATAGCTATGGACATTATTTTACCGGACAATTTCAGTGCTTTTGAAGAAACTATGAACGCTGATACGGTAAATCAAATCCTATCCGCAATGAGCTCACGTGATATTCAACTCAGTATGCCTAAGTTTAAATTTGCTTCGGATTTTGATCTGAAAGATGCACTCTCAACTTTGGGTATGCCAATAGCCTTTGACCCGACACACGCCGATTTCTCCGGGATCACTGACGTGGAAGAACTGTATATTCAGGGCGTGATACACAAGGCTTTTGTGGCGGTAGATGAAGAAGGGACCGAGGCAGCGGCTGCCGGTGCTGTGATAATCGGTACTACTTCCATGCCTGAATCAATGGCTATCGACAGCCCGTTTATCTTTCTTATCCGCGATCTCCAGACTGGCACCATACTGTTCATGGGTCGAGTATTAAATCCTGCCTTGTAATCAGGCAAAATGTACAAATATTTGATACCTTTTCAGCCTTTCTATTAGGTGAATATGCCCGGTGACAAACTATATATCGTCCTTTGGAAATCAAATCTAGTAATCTTGTCTTATAGTTGTAGAGGATATCAAAGCATTATCTGATGCCCGTATCGATGTTTATGTCTAAGACTACCGCCTGACCAGTGGATACGGTGACTGTCTTGGGAACCTCCGATGCATGGTCGATGCCATTCTTCTTGATATCGATGATGTAGGTGCCAGGTTTAAGCTGGGCGACATAGTAACCTGTCGCCGTCTGGTCGATCTGCCTTATGTCCACCGCCTGTATCACGTTTTTCCCTGACGAGTCGTAAATGACTACCTTTCGTGCAGAAAAAACATCGGGAGATACGGGCCGAGTGTCACCGAGGATTGCGGGACCAGGAAAGACAGGACCGATGGTCACAGTTCCCTGGACGATGCCTGTCTGGATAGTCGTTGTGCACGCTACAGCAAAGGCGATTCCGATAAGGCATACCAAGCCGGTGAGTAACGCCACTTTTGGAAAGCTCCTCATGAATGCATCCTTTTGGCCACTGAAGGGCGATACCGATTATTACCGCGCGGAAACGCCATGATTGGTTGCTTGTTCTATAACCAGTTTAGCACAAAGTTAACATACTTAGTGGTGATGTGATATTCCTAGGAACAATGATTGTCAAACTGTAAATCATTGTAAATCTGACGCTATTTAACGAGTCGCTTAGCAACAAAAGAGACTGGAGGATTTCGCTCTCCCAGTCTCTCTCTACCAAGGTCTAAGTTAACTTCTGGCGGCTATTTGTTCTTGTTCCCCTTACCTGAGTTTGTTTTCACGACCCCGTTATTAGTCTGTTGAGTTTGATGATTGCCTTTCGCTTTTGGAACACCCGAATCGCGAATTATCCTGGC
>JAPLHG010000021.1 GCA_026389745.1 Chloroflexota bacterium
AAATCTTATCAACGATGTCATATATCCCTCTTCGCGGTAAGGAACTCTTATTCACCTTCAGTATGGAAGCTTGTGCCGTTAGCGAAGATGTCCTTATCCTTTTTGGTATGACATATCCTAACCGAATCAGAAGCTCACGTTGCATCCGCCCGGCTTGTCTCTGAAAGTTCCTGGCAGCTTCGGGCGGATATCCTACAGGAATGGCTACCCGGATTGTAAAAGAGGTATGAATGGGAGGTTTTTTCGTCAGGACTGGTATTCTCTTGTTTTTGGCCGGTAATATCAAACATGTCTCTTCGGGACCTTGCTTCAGCACCACCCGCAGATTCAAATTGTTAGCTTCGTAAGTCAACTTTTTTAGGAATTTATGCTCGGTAACTTCCGTAACAACTTCGATTCTTGGCCAATCCGAGCCGATATAGAGTTTTCCTGTTTCAGGTCGGTATCCTCTCACCAGGCATGCCATAGCTACAACCCAGCTTGCAAGGCCGAAAACCTCGCCTAGCTTTTTACATTCGTTGTTACACCAGGCAATATATTCCGGAGAAGTTGTACGTTCTTGATAAAGGTCACCCCATTCCCTTTCTGTAAACATCTTTTCACGATGAAGAATAGCCAGTCCCTGTCTGCGAAGTTTCTTCAACTCTTTGGATTGCTGGAGGGCAATGTAGCGCTCCATCAGAAGTTTTTGATTACGCTCTTCAGGCCTCAATTTTGTCATAATTATCTCCGGAATAAGCGGCGCTTAACGGTAACCGGTAGCTCTAGGCCATACTATATTATAAATCTAGGGGGACGTCCATTTATTAGCGCCTAATGGGACAACATTATGGGTATTCATTCGGGGGATTTCTCCAGAGAGTTCTCTAGGATACTACAAGAGACGGGGCTGTCATGCTACAGGATAACCCAATTTACCAACCTAGATGAGGGGTATTTAAGCCGTCTGAAGAGCGGTGAGAAACAAAATCCGAGCGCCGAGACATTAATGAAAATTTGCCTGGCTCTTACTCATTATAGCGAACAGGTTACCATTCACGATATGAATCAGCTTTTCAAAGCAACCGGGAGGTCAATTTTGAATGATTGATGATAGCTACTCCTGGTAATAACAAAATCAGTAATCCTCCAGATACAAAAGGACGATGTCGGTGTTGTAATGAAAAAGGAGACCATCCCAGAGAACACAAGGATATCAGAAGGCAGGCCGAGGGTTACGGTGGATTATGCGATACTTTTGCGCTTGCGTGAGGCGGAGCATTTTGGCTGGTCACAGATGGCAAAAGCTTACCGGAAAATGACCGGGCAATTTGTCAGTCGGGACACTCTCAAGCGCAGGTACCTGGAAATAAAAGCACGGGAATCCGCTGGAAAGCTCGTGATTAATAGTCACAAATCTTCACCCAAAAAGAGCGACGAACCGCGGGGTATTGTTAAGTACGGGATGATGATAACCCCATGCGCAAGCCCAAAGTCAATGAAGCAATAAAAAGACCGGTTAGAGAGAAGGGCTTTCGGTTTGCGAGTCTGCTTCAATGCAAATCACGAGGTATATCCTCACGCCGGTATAGACACTAATTCTCCTTATTTCCAAATAGCTTGATCGGCACCGGGAATGGCAGGCAATCGAGGTAGGGCAGTATATCAAAGGTGAGGATGTGGTCAGAGTAGTGCAAAGAATCAAATCGACGCGTGGTACGCCATGTTTTATCAAGGTCGACAATGGACCGGAATTCATTTCGAAGGAGCTGGATAAATGGGCATATGAAAACAAGGTAACACTGGATTTCAGCCGGCCGGGAAAACCAATTGACAATGCTTACATCGAATCATTCAATGGCAGCTTCAGAGATGAGTGTCTGAATATCAACTGGTTTTTATCTCTGGAAGATGCCAGGGAGAAGATTGAAGAATGGCGTCGGGATTATAATGAATGGAGGCCACGCAGCTCCCTTGACAACTTGCCTCCAAGCCAGTATCTTGAAGATCAGGAAAGGGGCATTTCTCCAATATTGGCCTGTACAGTTTTGGGGTGAGGGTCAAATAGTTGGAAAAATCGCATTATAAATGGACCAGAAAAAGGGCAACCTCATGTACAATAACAGCACCATGGACAGGCAAAACGGACATCATCGCAAATCAGCGGTTCTTTACGATGCAGGCGGCTGGTTTTAGAAGCAAAGGCTTACTTAAAGGCTGGAAAGACTAAAATAGTTTGAACACTTGTTTCAGTAGCCAGATAATTATGAGAATGACTCCGATAACAAGTGCTATGTAGATTAGAGCGCCTAGACTAAAGACGAAAAATCCAAGTACCCACAAGATGAGGAGAATAATACCAATAATTAATAAGATACCCATGTTGCCTCCTTTTATTTATCGGTGCCGCTCTCTGTAGCCACCGAGTAGCGCATGCGACTATATTGGAAAGTGAATTCTGCGCCCAGAATCATGATGAATGCCGAATAGTATATCCAGACGAGTAGGGCAATAATAGAGGTGATAGAACCATAAATAAGTTGGTAATTAGCGAACTTCTCCAGGTAGAAAATGAATAGAGTCCTGGCGATTTCGAAGAGGGCAGCGGCCAAGAGCGCCCCTGGCCAAACATAACGCCAGTATGTCTTGGTGTTCGGAATGAATTTATAGAGTAACAGAAAAACGGCAAACATCAGCAGGAATGCTATAAGCCTGCCAATCACGTAGACCGTTGCCAGGTCCGTTACGGGCAGGTTAAATACTCCCCGCATAAGTGTTACGATGGCGCTAGCTCCCAGGGATAAGAGAAAGAGGATGCCGGTCCCAAACACCATGCCCAGTTCGCTGACCTTTCTAATGAGGAAATGGCGGTATTTGTTAATATCCCAAGCGCGATTAATCGCTAAACTTATTGCACTGAACAACGCGCTCGCACCCCAAAAAAGGATTACAATGCTCAGAATACTCATAACACCCCGTAATTTGATAATACCAGCAATATTTTCTTTCACGATGTTTGTCGCACCAGGGATGTTATTGCCGACAAATTTTAATAGTTCATCTTGCAGATTTACTGATGGCAAGAAAAATCCAAAAACCGCAATGAGTCCCAAGAGCAGGGGGAATATGGATAAAATTGCGTAATAAGCTACACCGGCGGCCCTTTGCCCTACATCGTGATTGCCTGCTCCTTTAGTAGTGCGGGCTATCAACTGAACTACAGGGATTTCCAGCAGACGGTCTTTGGTATTTCGTAACCCTGCCTTCACACGTTGCATTTGGCTAACCATCACCCAAACTAAATTTCTCTGGGGTATTTTCCCCTCTTGATCACGGGAATCCGTTCCTGTGAAATTATAGGTTTCATTTCTCCACCTGGTTGATATAAATAAAGTTACCATCCAAGATAACCTGAATTCCCATAGGAGAATTATCAAAGAGAACCACTAAAATTCTCTTCTAATGCCCCGTAACAATTCCTGAGAATGTCTGCGTTCGGTGATGTCTTTGACAAATACAGATAAACCAATAACCGTATCTTTGCTTCTTATCGGGTTCCAGTTAAACTCCCACCAGACACCTAACCCCGGTTGATATTGAGCTTCAATGAAATGTTCACCGGCAAGTGCCCGGTTCATGCTGCTGACAGCGGCAGTTTTTAATTCCGGATTGGATATACATTCCGGGTAGCTCATACCGATTTGAATATCGATTTGCCACAGCTTTTTCATCGCTTCTCGGTGGTTTTCATTAAAACTGGTATAGCGGTATTCCCGATTCAACGAAAATATCAGGATATCTTCGGGATTGTTAATGATGGCGCTCAACCGTGCATTTTGCTCATCTAAAGTTATATTACTTTGCTTTAATGTCTCGGTCATATTGATTACCTCGGATTCCAGTTCATTCCGGTAATTACTCATCAAGTCGTTGTAGGCTTTTACCTTTAGAAGAGACTGTACCCTGGCTAAGAGTTCCATTTTATTAAAAGGCTTTGAAATATAGTCATCACAGCCGGCTTGAATTCCTTTTATCCGGTCTTCCGTTTCCTTTAGTGCGGTAACTAAAATTATCGGCATCAGCTTGGTTTTCTTATCTTGCCTGATCCTTCGGGTAACCTCGAAACCATCCATGCCAGGCATCATTACGTCCAGCAGAATCAGATCAATTTGATTACTGGCAAGTTTCTCCAGCGCCTCTTCTCCGCTTATCGCTTTGATTATTTCATAACCCTGCGGCACAAGATATGCTTCGAGAAGGTCGTTGTTCTGGGATATATCATCGACAACTAAAATTACTGGTTTGGCTTTCATACTCTTCTCCTATGAATTATGGCGTTCAACATACACGAAACTCACTTAATAAATTGACTGATTTCTTTCGCAAAGGTTCGCGTATTTATCGGCTTGCCTATGAATCCGCTGTTAGTTATATTTTTGATCTCTTGTTTGCCTTCTGCCATTACCGAAGCAGTCACAAAAACAATAGGAATATCGTGTGTCTCTTTATCTTGACGCAATATATTTGCGGCTTCGGTACCACGCATATCCGGAAGCCGCAC
>JAPLHG010000012.1:0-1004 GCA_026389745.1 Chloroflexota bacterium
CTTCCTCGTGTCACCTGACCCCCCTTTTTTCCTTCGGTCTTCGGTAACACTAATTTTGAGGCAACGACCCCTTTCTTGGTAACACTAATTATGAGTCAATGCGCTTCATTGCTTTTAATTTGCTTGCGTGATAATCTACGGTATATTCATCGGCAAGGATGAGATTAATAATGAGCAAGCGTGTTTTGAGGTGGGAGCTAATTGGTATCTTAATTTTATAAATTTTAGGGTCATTACACTGAATAGACCGCTGAATACTCGACTAGAGGAGATAAATATGGCTTTACAGCACGTGGCGGGCAAAAATAAAGGGCATATTGTATTGTATACACTGAGCACCTGCCCTTGGTGTAGGAAAACCAAAAACCTCCTCAACGAACTGGGAGTAGAATACTATTTTTGTGACGTTGACCTGATGGCTGACGATGCCAGAAAAGAAACTATGCGCATCGTGGAGAAATGGAACCCCAGTTATTCCTTCCCGACTTTGGTAATAAACGATAGCAAATGTATTGTCGGCTTCAGAGAGGATGAAGTCAAGGAAGTATTGAAATAATGACTGAGGAAGTAGCAGTAAACCCGGAAGAAATTAACAGGTCATACGAGCAGTCGAAGCGAGAAGCTGAGGCTGGAGGCTATCACCTCAACCCGGATGTCGAGTTTACTAAGGCGTTGGTTAACGGCTTGCTCACCAATAAAAAAAGATACGGCTACCCGTCATGTCCCTGCAGGTTAGCTTCGGGGATAGAAGGGGAGGATACAGATATTGTCTGCCCGTGTGATTACAGGGACGCCGATGTTATCGAATACGGTGCCTGTTTCTGTGGGCTTTATGTTGCCGAAGCGGTCGTCAATGGACAAAAGCAAGCATCATCAATACCGGAGCGGCGTCCTCTACTTGAACAGAAAAAACAAGCAAAACCGTTACCTGTAAATCTATCTAGCTTACCTTTGCCGGTATGGCGGTGTAAGGTCTGCGGGTACTTATGTGCACGGGATAGCCC
>JAPLHG010000012.1:1022-4850 GCA_026389745.1 Chloroflexota bacterium
GCCCACCTGAAATATGTCCTATCTGTAAAGCCAAAAAGAACCGTTTCGAACGATTTATTTAGAAAGCTTAGAGCACAAGGTTGTTTTGGCATATCTGAGTCGTTTTATCTGCATCTAAAAGTAGTGGCCATTTGTCTCGGCAGATGAGCAGTGTTACTATTAGAACTGTGATTGAAAAACTTCGAAAAACACTTGCCGAGTGCCGAGTATCACATATTACTGATTCAGGGCGGAAAGTCTCGATGGCGCCGGTGCCGATTTTCTTGAAGGGCGAACAATACCATATCCTTTTCCTTCAGAGAACAGGTAGGGTCAAAAGCCATAAAGGGCAGATATCATTTCCAGGGGAAACTTATGAGGAGGCGGATGGCACCCTGCTTAGTACGGCTCTGCGTGAGGCTGGGGAGGAAGTTGGGCTAGCCCCCAGAGACGTCAAGGTACTGGGCGAACTGGATGATATGGCGGCTGCGGGCACCCGCTATGTTATCTCTCCTCTCGTTGGATTGATTACATACCCATTTAGGTTAGATAGATGGGAGACTGAAGAACTTATTGAAGTCTCGCCTTCGGCTCTGCTGGATAACAATTGCAGAAGCGAAGGCGTTATCACCGCGGATGATGAGAAGATTAGAACCCATTTTTACCACTACGGCGGCAAGGTAATCTGGGGAGCCACTGCCAGAATACTGAAACAGTTTCTAGGGATTTTTGGTAACTTATAAAACTCTTGAGATGGAATGCGAATTGTTGCTATAATAATGGCTACTTTACATTTGAGTGATGATCTCTATTCAGTACTATTTTTTTCTCTTGATTTAAGATGGTGTATTACAACTTCCGTAAAATGAGACGGATACGATGGAATATGGAACAATGAAGCAAGAAGGTAAACAAGGGGGGCTGTGGGCAAGGAAAGGGCTCATTTTCGGTCTTCTGGGTGTTGTCCTCACTATTGGGTTGGCTTTTCTTGCCGTTTACTACAGTGATGAACTGAAAGACATAGCTAACGCGAACAATTATGGGCTTATCGGTATGTTCCTGTTTGCTTTTATTGCCAGCAGCACCTTCAGTGTCACTCCTGTCGCTATGCCTTACTGGGTCGTTACCCTCACTTTACCGACCATCATGGCACCAAGGTACGGTATCTGGTCGCCAGTATGGGTGGCATTAGTGACAGCAACTGCGGCTAGCCTAGGCCAGTTTATGACCTTTATGATTGGTTATGGCGGTAGAAATTTATCGGAAAAACTCAGCCATCGTTTCAGTCCTCAAATATATGATAGGGCAGTGGGTTGGATAAGGAAAACCGGCTCGCGGGCAGTCTTCCTTATGACATTAATCCCCAATCCACTCCATTTGCCGATGACTATTGCTATCGCACTTTTGAAATATCCGCCCTACAAGTTTTTACTGTACTCTTTTCTTGGTATAGGTGTCAGGAGTTTTATAATTGCTTTCTCCGGCTACTATGGAATGGATATGTTGAATCAGCTGATTGCTAAATATAAGACAGAGAGCTTTATATCATCGCCGCTATCCATTGCTGTATTGGTGATAGCCGGTATAATTTTAGCCATAGCCGTATGGCAACTTCTTATCTGGGGGTTCGAAATCCGTGATAAGAGCCGCAAGTATCAGGCAGCTCTGGGTTGTGCCAAGAAAAGTGGGAAGCTACTGCTGGTTATCGGTGGCCCGTGGGGTGTTAAGTCCTTCCGGAGGTTGCTGAACAAACCGGCACACGGCGACGGAGATGTCTGTTTGGATATTGACCGCAGAGCGCTGGGAGGACACCCGTGTGCGGTAGTTGCCAGCGCTACCGATATTCCATTCAACGATAAGACTTTTGGGGCGGTGTTTACCAGTCATGTTATGGAACATATGCCAACTACGAATGCAGCGAAACAAGCACTGGGGGAAATGAATCGTGTTGCAGAGTCTATTTTTATAGCTTACCCGTCTCGACAGTCTATTGCCGCCTGGATTATACGCGACCATCACATCTGGATATGGCAAAAAAGAGGGAAAACTTATCTCAAACAACGCCACGGCAGAGCCAAGAAGGAGCACATCGCCGTTGAAACAACAAGCAAAGATAGCTAGCCCCATACAGGATTCCCTCACGGGGAATGAGCAATCTCTCAAAGATACAATCAATAAGCTGGCGGAGGAATTATTCCCCAGACAGAGGAAGAAGCAGGAGCAACTTGTTGCTCAACTTTGGGAGATGGGTATCCAAGCCCACGGCAAGGATTTTCTAGTGATTCACAGCCCGGGTGGCTGGGGAAATACCCAATGGGAGGACCTACTGGACTGGGAGAAAAGCATTGTGACTGGAGTCACAGCCACGCTGGAGAAGCTGGGATATACTTGGATAATGAAGCAGTATTTCCGTAGTGGTGATACCTTGTGGGGGGGAAAAGACGTTTTCAAAGAAGCGCAATTCTTTTTGGCTGGCGTTTCCTATAGAGCAGAAGTGCTGGCGGAAGAATTGAAATTCATTACACAGAGCTTGCCAAAATTGAAGGTGGTGTTAGTTGGAGCCAGCCAAGGCGCCGCCTTTAATAATACTGCTATGATGAAGGTAGGTAATCTCGAGCGAATTTATAGTATTGAACTTGGCACTTTTTTCCCGCATATGCCCCGGCGTCAGCTTACTGAACGAATACTGGCAATTGACAGTAATGGCTTAATGCGCGATCCGATGTGTAATCGGGACCTCTGGGTGGGAACCAGGGCTTATGCGGGTGCATTTTATCGCTGGTTCAAATACAGGGCACTAGGTAACCCGACTAAGTTCACCAATTGCATTAATACACCAGGACACGAGTATAAATGGGAATACCCCGCAGTCCACGGGCGCATCACTGAATTTCTAACTGCCAAGTTTGGAGAGAAGCGTTAACCAAAGAGGTACGTTATGAGGCAGGAAAGATTCACCGAAATGGCGCAAGAAGCAATCGCGCTTTCGCAGCAACTTGTTCAGCAATACGACCACAATCAGTGGGATGTAGAGCATATCCTGTTAGCCTTATTGATGCAGGAAAAGGGTCTCGTGAGGGAGATCCTCCAGGATTTGAAGGTTGACGCCGATGCTGTGAAATCACAGGTGAGCGCGGTACTGGACAAGATACCAAAAGTGTCGTATTCTAGCGGACAAATTTATGCCACGCCGCGCATCGTTACCCTATACAATGCGGCTGATGCCGAGGCAAAAAGGCTTCAAGACGAGTTTATCAGCACCGAACACATCTTCATCGCTATCGCCAGTGAGGGGAGAGGCGAGGCTTATAACATTCTACGTCGTTTTGATGTGGATAAGGAGAAGGTTTACTCCGCCCTTCAGAAACTTAGAGGCGGACATCGTGTCGCGGATGCCAGAGCCGAGAGTAAATATCGTTCTCTGCAAAAATATGGTCGTGACCTCACAGAACTGGCACGACTGGGCAAGCTCGACCCTGTGATTGGCAGAGAGAGCGAGATTAAAAGAGTGGCGCAAATTCTAACCCGTCGCACCAAGAACAACCCGGTGGTCGTCGGTGAAGCCGGCGTTGGTAAGACGGCTATTGCTGAAGGGCTGGCGCAAAAAATTGCAGCAGATGATGTTCCTAACTCTTTGAAGGGACGTAAAGTTATTGCCCTCGATATGGGCGCAATGGTAGCCGGCACCAAGTTCCGCGGTGAGTTCGAAGAGCGGTTGAAAGCGGTGATGGACGAGGTCAGGCAATCTCAGGGTGAAATCATACTTTTCATTGATGAAATTCATACAGTAGTGGGTGCAGGTGCGGCTGAGGGCGCCATAGATGCTAGTAATATGCTCAAACCGGCGCT
>JAPLHG010000119.1:0-4807 GCA_026389745.1 Chloroflexota bacterium
CGCTGGAATGGAGTTCTTTATAGAGAAGGGTAGGGCAGAGTGAAAGGTTTCAAGTTGCCACTAATCCACGCCTGTGCTATAATTTCAACGTCACTGGGGATTAGTCTAGTGGTAGGACAGCAGACTCTGGATCTGTGAGGGGAGGTTCGAATCCTCCATCCCCAGCCAAGATTTTCCAACGTTATTCCGTAACATTTCTAAATATTCAGGAGGTTGCTAGATCGTGTCCACGCCAAAAGAGATGAAACTGGTCATCGCATTCGATGACGGGAGCAAAAAAGAGGTTAAATACGCTCTCAGCGCACTGAGAAGTGGTGATAATCCGCATCAAGCAGGCTATGTCGGTGAACCGGGAAATTCATATAAAGAGCTAATCGAAGGTCGCGGGATGGGCTTCACCAATCACATCGACCTTACCGGCTACTCTGTCGCTATGGAAATCAGCAAAACGATGGCATTTCTCGGCGATAAACGCACGGAAGCTGTCGTTATCAATAAGCACACCAACCCCGCCGTCTATGCGGCACGAACCAAGCAAATCGATGCCCTCTTAGCCGCTCTGACAACCGATAAAAAATCGCCCTTCGGCGGCGTGATGGCAACCTCGTCAAAACTGACACGTGAAACCGCTAACCATCTGGTAGAAAAGAACAGGGCGGAAAGATTTGTTCTGGACGTTCTCGCCGCACCCGGTTTTGAAGACGGCTGTGTCGAGATGCTTTCTGAAGTGATGAAAAACCTGCGCATTGTCGATGTCTCACCGCTTGACAGCTGGGAGAAAATCAATTCCGGCGTCTTCGGGCTCAACATGAAATGGACCATCGGTAACAAACCGGTTATCACCGAGGTTGATAAGACTTCATTCTTCAATACGAAATATGGTATGGAAGTGCTCTCCAAGCGCAAACCGACAGATACTGAGATGAAAGATGCTCACCTTGCCTGGATAGGCGCCAAGGCAATACAATCTAACTCATTCGCTTTCTGCAAAGATGCCGTACTGCTGGCTCAGTGTGGCGGACAGACTAACCGTGAAGACTCGGCGAAATTTGCCAACGAACGTGCCGTCGAGTTTAATATTTCCCTCAAAGGCTCAGCGGCGGCAACCGATTCCTTTATCTTCAACCGCTCCGCCATCGACCTCTTGAACGGGATGGGTGTCGGGATTGTCATCCACCCGACTCGTAAACTTCTGACCACGGGTAGCCTCAAACCGGATGAGGAAATCTTGAAAGTAGCCAACGAATATAATATAGTGATGGTTAGGCCATATTTAATTGGAGCGGACGGAGAGGAAAAACCATGGAGGGTATTCCGTCACCTTTAAGGTTGCCCTCTCTGATTACCAACTGACACAATGCATTCGTTAATGTCATTCTAAGTGAAACGAAGAATCTCGGCAAAGTGCTGAGGATAATTGACACTGTCTAACTATAAAAGGCGCATTCGTCTAGCGGCCTAGGACGCGTCCCTCTCAAGGACGAGACCACCGGTTCGAATCCGGTATGCGCTACCAATTCCAACTTTTCCACACCGTAAAATAAAAGCTATTTGCGAACTGGCAGTGTCAATTTCAAAATGATGGTTCGAGTCCCCTCAGCTCCACCATTCCGTTCAATAGGTAAAACCATTCATGANNNTGAGCGGGCTTGCTCCGGCCGTCCGGACATCTTCCGAAAGACCTTCGTTAAGACTTTTCCTCTAACCTTTTAACTGATCTTCTCTTGCCCGCTCACAACCCAGAATGTAAAGTGGCTTGCGTTTGCTGCCTCTCGGGTGACAGGATAATCAGGGCTTAGCCCGAAATATTCTGTCAGGAAGGAGGAGCAATGCAGACAACACAAACAACATTGGAACCAGGACAAGCCTGTTTGGGAAACTGAGTAGGAAAGTTCGGGCGTCAAGTCAAGCTCCAATATCAATCGCCTTATCATCGGCTACCGTATCCCCGAACTCGGTTACGTTCCCATCGGCATCGGTTATCGGCTTTGACAGGCTTTCTATCCTGATAGCCTTTGGACACTGACGGTATAAGTCCTCTGACCGGCATTTTTGCCTTTGCTTCTGGCTACAGCTTCCGCAATCAAGCCCATTGGTGAGCTTGTATTGCTTCCGCCAGTAGCAAGCCACCACACAGCTTGCTACTCGGCACATCATCGCCTCGCTAAAGGGCTTGTGTCCGTCTCTGGCTCTAGCCAATGCCAATTCCAGTATGATACTATGTCTGATGTCCCCCCTATCCTGTGCAGGCACTTTGTGTTCAAACCTTTGGGCGGTGCGAAACCATTGTGCCCATTCGCCGTTAAGTCGGTCATAGGATAGGGGGTTTTCGTCTTGTGGACAGCATAAGGTAGTTACCACGCTTAAACCCCCTTTTCATTCGGGCAAGCGTTCAGGTCAGGGCTTTGTCGCTTCGTATTCGGTTGTTAAAGTGCTTCGTGCTTTGTGCGTGTTTAGCTTCATTGTCCAACAAAAAGTCATAAGGTAAAATTTCAAGAACTAGCTATTATCTCGGTATCCCTCCGGGGGCAAACAACGAATGCTAATGAATGCCAACACATCATGTTTCCGGAGAGGATGACGATCCGTCAGACGAGGCCGTGTCATTGACAAGATATAACAATATTGTTATACTACTGATGTGCTGTGGAATATCGAGTATTACCAATCGGGAGCTGGCAGGTCTCCAGTAGAAGAATTCATTGACTCATTGGATGCTAAATCAAGAGCCAGCATAGTCAGAACTCTCGACTTGCTTGAGGAATTTGGTATCAGCCTGGGAAAGAATTCGGAATCAGCCTTGGGATGCCATATGCCAAGAAACTAGAAAAGCAACTCTGGGAGTTGAGGGTCAGACATGGCAGGAACCGATACCGTATCATCTACTTTCTGGACACAGGGCAGACTTTTGTTCTGTTGCACGGGTTAACCAAAAAGACGGGGCCGGTACCCAGGTCAGATATGGAGATGGCGGAAAGTAGGCGAGATGACTACTTATCCAGGAGGAGGTAAAGCATATGAACTGGAAAGAACATAAGAAGAAGCTATTGGAAGATCCTGAGTTCAGGAAAGAATACGAGGCACTTGAGCCTGAATATAAGCTGGCTTCTACTCTGATTCGATTACGACTGGCAAAGGGACTAACCCAGGAGCAATTGGCCAAGCTACTGAACACAAAACAGGAGAGCATCGCCAGACTAGAAAGTGGCGGTTCGCTGCCGTCTCTATCTACTGTCAGGAAAGTAGCGGACGCGCTTGATGCCGAAGTAGAAATAAATTTGCGTCCCAAACATCATCCCGCCAAGGATGGTCTAGCGACGCAGTCAAGTCGATAAATTAGCTATCTGAGTTCCTGCGGTCAGGCAGCGCGAATGACAGCGTTGTTAAACAAAAACGGCATT
This sequence comes from Chloroflexota bacterium, assembly GCA_026389745.1. Lineage (GTDB taxonomy): Bacteria > Chloroflexota > Dehalococcoidia > Dehalococcoidales > Fen-1064 > Fen-1064. The sequence goes on from JAPLHG010000119.1 coordinate 3,402, forward strand.
TTCTTTAATAAGGGAAATACTTATTAAACCGGCGTTTAATAACGACCTGTTTTGCTATTACTTCACTCGGGTCTCTTCATGTGGCTGGCGCCGTGAAAGCGATATTTGACAAAGCATACCCTTCGAGGAGCCAAATAAGAGGCAAGCCGTTTGCCGCCTTTGCATCAGGTGGCGGCGGAGAGGTGAAATCAGTGCAGAGTATGGAAAGTGTAGCGGCTTCATGCGGGTTGCGCAAGGTATGCGAAGGGGTAGCCGTTGGCGGCACGCCTACGGAGAGCGAAAGCCGAGACTGTCGCAAGCTCGGAGCCACCCTAGCCAGTGCTACCAAGAAATAAGAGAGTGCTTATCTGGAATCCTTGCTATGATACGAACTTGGGTTGTTCGGTCTGGAGATCTTCGGACATCAACGAGGCGAGCCCCGAGAGGATGCTGCAAGCAGGTCATCATAATGTCTGATTGGTATTTGTACCTGCTAAGATGCCACGATGGGAGCTTCTATACCGGAATCTCGACGGACGTCGCTCGTCGGTTCGCTCAGCACCAGGGAGAAGGTAGTGCCGGATCAAAGTACCTAAAAGGCAGGGGGCCTTTGACTTTGGTGTTCGAGAAGAAGTTGGGAAGCAATAGCCTGGCGTTGAAGGTGGAACGCAGAGTCAAGAAGTTGTCGAACGCAAGGAAAGAGGAACTGATAAGAGCCAATACACGTATTGATGAGATAATAAAACAGGTCAGTTCGCAATTAACCGTTTGAATCTTCCAGTCTGCTTCACCGCTCATATTTTCTGATTGGCTTTAGGTTATTAGCGGACTATAGAAGAGAGGGAAGCATGATGCGGAATACATGATGCGGAATACCTTGTCTTTGATTTGTCATGGTGTTATTATTCCCTCAGACAAACGCAAAATAGCCCGCGTACCGAGCATCTCGAGGCTAGGGAGGCGAGTAGCATGGTTCATTTGACCTTTTATGGCGGCGTTAATGAAATCGGTGGAAACAAGATTCTTCTCGAAGATAATAGCAAGCGACTGCTACTCGACTTTGGTTTTCCCTACAAGAGGCACAAGCAGTTCTACGAAGAGTACTTGAAACCGCGCGGCGGTGCTGGTTTGCTTGACCCCCTGACTATGGGTTTACTGCCACCTATTGAAGGATTGTACCGAGACGATCTGAATTCAGCGGGTCTTTGGAACCGTTTCAAAACGGCACCTCTCTACCGTAAGCTGGATTCCGTTGACGGCGTGCTATTGACTCACGGCCACCTTGACCACTCAGCTCACATATCCTTCCTCAATACGCAGATACCGGTTTATTCCACAGTGGCAACGGCATTTATTACCAAGGCCATACAAGATTCCGGTAAGGCTGAGTTTGACCAGCAGGTAAGCTACTTCAGCCCTGTGTCTTG
>JAPLHG010000119.1:4919-14795 GCA_026389745.1 Chloroflexota bacterium
ACAACAAAGGCAATTCTGTATCGCCGATGTCGACCCATGCGGCATGGGCGACAGTGCGACCCAGTGCTGGGCTTCTAGCTTCTGGGAAAAGACCAAGAGCCAGAAAGGCATCGCATCACGTGCCTTGGTTGGTCATGGCCATTGCAGTCTCACTGTGCGCTGCTTCCCAGTGGACCATTCCATTCCTGGAGCCTGTGCTTGGGGTATTGAGACAAGCTCTGGCTGGATTGTCTACAGCGGAGATCTGCGACTTCATGGCAAACGCGGCGAACTTACCAAGAAATTCGTCCGTGAGGCGGCCCAACTGAAGCCAAGGGTACTCATCTTAGAGGGCACCAACGTACAGCGCGACAGTAACGTTTCCGAGCAAGAAGTCTATGATAACGCTCTCAAAGCTATCGCTTCAGCTGAGGGACTGGTTATTGCTGACTTCCCAGCGAGGGATATGGACCGCCTCCTAACGTTTCTACAGATCGCGAGAGACACAAAGCGAAGGTTGGCGATCCTGCCCAAGGACGCCTACCTATTGAAGACGATGCGCCTGCTCGATCCGTCGGTTCCAGACGTCGCGACAGACCAAAGCATTGTCATCTATCAGGATACGACATCTAAGAAATACCCGGACTCTTGGGTGCGGAACATCTGCAAAGAGTGTGGGAGTAAGATTGTCATCGCGGAAGATGTTAGTTTGGCCCAAGACCAGTTCATATTGTGTTTCAGCTTCTTCGACCTGAATGAGTTGCCTAGCATCGCACCCAAACCAGGTGGCTTGTATGTGTTCAGCTCAAGCGAGCCCCATGATGAGGAGCAGGAGATAGATTTTAGGCGCTTGGGTAACTGGATTCAGCATTTCGGCATGAAGGGGTTCGGGCTGCCAAGGGAAGATGCGGACGGGGTCTGGAGAATTCCTGAGACTGAAAGAGGGCTGCACGCATCGGGACATGCCTGCGGTCCCGACCTGCTGAACATAGCCCTCGAGATCAGGCCAGAGATACTTATTCCCGTACATAGTGAGCACACAGAGTACTATGTTGACAGGCTGAAAGGCAGTGGGATCGAGGTGATAGTGCCGGACATCGCGAAGATCATTACAGTCCCACCGTAGTCATAGCTTCATAAGGCACTCAAGGTGGGTTGCGTTCCCGCTCAACATCTGTGTCGAACATACACTATCGTTTCATAGTGTTAGTTTAAAGTTCTGCAGAATATCGGTGCGGCAAGGTATGAGTGCATTCATCTAGTGACTTCCAACGCAAGGTTTCTCACTCCGGAATAGTTTCCTTTGTGTCACCTGAAACTGAAAGTATAACCTTTGCGTTAGGACTTAGCCTCTTCGTGGAAGACGTACTTACCACCTCGGACCCAAGAAGCGGCAGCTCCGATAAGACACATTATTATGGAAAAGACCAGGACCTCAACAAGACCACGGTGGAAAGCCGCATCAATAAGCTGGGGGAAGAATGCTCTGGAAGTGATATTGGCTGCTTGTTGCGCCGGCAGAGACTGCAGCACGCTAGCCGGAATCACAGAAGCCAGAGGATTGTACCCTAGAAATGCGGCAAACAAGTAGCCTACAGGCGGTGCACTAGCCACTTGTTGGGCAATCTGAGCGGGTATGCCATTCTGCACAAGTCCGCTATACAGGGCGGCTGGCATTGAGGCATTCAACCCTACAACCATCAGAGTAAAAACAATCGCCATAGATAACGGATTGCCCACGTTCATAATCGTTGCCCTCATACCGGAACCTGCTCCACGATGCTGTGGCGGAAGGCTATTCATTATTGCCGAAGTGTTGGGGGCCATGAACATGCCCATGGACAGACCGTCAAGAAAGATTACCGCGGCAAAAAGTGGATATTTGAAGTTCACCGGTAAGGCTAATAGAAGTAAGAAGCCAACCGCCGTAAGAATCATGGCAATTGTAGCAAAATAGCGTGCTCCATAGCGGTCGGATAATCGGCCTGACAATGGTCCGAGTAACAGAATGCCCACGCTGGACGGTATCATACATATACCTGCCCAGAGCGGCGTTACCGCAAAGTCATAGCCGTGCAGGGGTAGCCAGATACCCTGTAACCAGATAGTAAGCATAAGCATAAATCCACCCCGTGCCATAGATGACATGAACCCGGCCAAATTTCCTAAAGCGAAAGCACGGATGCGGAACAAATCGATCCGGAACATCGGCGCCTTTACACGTTGTTCAATAAGGAAGAAGGCTATCAGAAAGACTATGCCGCCACCGAACATGCCCAACACGAAGGGGGTTGTCCAGCTCATAGACGAATTGGCACTGGGATTGATGCCATAGATAGCACCTATCAGAATCATCGTCAAGCCGGCGGCAAAGGTAAAATTACCAAAATAATCGATAGGCTCCCTCTTTCGGGTGCCTAGTTCACGGAGGGAACGGTATGACCAGATAGTTCCTACTAGCCCGATGGGCACGTTGAAAAGAAATACCCATCGCCACCCCACCTGGGACAAAAGCCCACCCACCAGAATACCCAAAAAGGAACCGGCGATACCAGCTATCTGATTTAGACCCAGAGCCATGCCCCGCTGGTTTTCGGGAAAAGCATCAGTGAGGATAGCTACCGAGTTAGCAAATAAGAAGGCGCCGCCAATTCCTTGCACGACGCGAAAGAGTATCAACTCAATTGCTCCAGTTGATCCGGTACTCCAGGTCAGACCACATAAAAGTGAACCCAAGGTAAAGATGGCAAAGCCAAGGATATACATGCGGGTTCGGCCGAAGATGTCTCCTAGACGGCCGCAAGCAACGACAAAGACGGCTGTCACCAGCATATATCCCATCAATAGCCATAGCAGATAATCGGCGCTACGGGGGCTAAGCGGGTTAATTCCAATACCCCTGAAGATGACCGGCAAGGCTAGGAGTACGCTTGACATGTTGATGAAAGCCAGCAACATCGAAAGAGTCGTGTTAGAAAGAGCAACCCACTTGTAATCTAGCCTACTACTAGGGCGGCTGGTATTTTTTGAAATATTTTGCATTTTAAAGGGAAGAATTCCCAAAGCTTTCTAGTGCACCACACCGTTTCCGATTACGTAATTTCTTATTGTATCAAGAACAGTGGACCATGGCATTTACTTCACCTTACTATTATAGAGTAACCTAAGGTCAGTGTGCAACGCAGCATATATTCTCGTAAAAGGGTAGCTTAAGAACAGACACTATGTTTGGTTTGTGTATACCACCTCAGGTAAGAATGATATAATATGGCATATCATCATTTCCTGATAAAAGTACGAAAATGAAATTATTAGTTTTATGAAATTAGAGCTTATTGTGCCGGCTACACATGAAAATCAAGGAAAACCAGGAAAGGCAATATTACCACCGTTGGGCATGGCAGTAATTGCCGCGCTAACTCCGCCAGACGTCGAAGTCTCTTTAACCGATGAGAACGTCGCTCCCATTGATTTCACTAAGAAAATTGACCTGGTTGGAATTACTTCCCTCACCAGCACATCGCAACGTGCCTACAAGATAGCGGATACATTTAGAGCCATCGGAAAGAAAGTAGTACTTGGCGGCATACATCCGAGCATTTTACTTGAGGAAGCTAGTCAGCATGCGGATGCTATCGTCATTGGGGAGGCTGAGGGTATATGGCCCGGTGTAATCGCCGATTTTAAAGCGAACAAATTGCAGAAGACCTACCGTCAAAATGTGCGGCCCGGGTTATCTGACCTACCAAACCCTAGGCGTGACCTTTTCGCTAAAGGGTCTTATTATTTCACAAATACTTTATTCACTACCCGGGGTTGTCCCTATTCCTGTTCATTTTGCACCGTCACATCGTTCTTCGGTCACACTTACCGCTGTCGTCCAGTAGCAGAAGTCATCAACGAAATAAAAACGCTTAACAGCAAGAAACTTTTTATTTTTCTCGATGATAATATCGCTGGTAATCCTAAATTTGCCAAAGAGTTGTTCCGTGCGCTGATTCCACTCAAAATCAAGTGGGTTGGACAATGTTCCGTGACGATAGCTAAAGATGACGAACTACTTAAACTTGCCGCCGCAAGCGGTTGTGTTGACCTGTTTATTGGTTTTGAATCATTATCTCCAATCAACCTGGCAGCGGTAGGGAAAAAAATAAATGCAGTGGATGAATACGAGACAATTATTAAGAAACTGCATAACGCCGGTATAGGAATACACGGATTCTTCATTTTTGGTCTTGATGGAGATGATGCCGGTAGTTTCAAACGCACCGTGCGTTTTGCTCAAAAAGCCCGCCTTGAAAGTGCGCAGTTCGATATACTCACACCCTACCCGGGAACTGCAATATTTGAATCTCTTGACAAGGAAGGGCGAATACTCAATAAAGATTGGTCTCAGTATGGACATGACCTTATGTTTGAGCCAAAATCATTATCAAGGGAAATATTGCAGGAAGGCCGCACTTGGGCATGGCGTGAATTCTATAGTCTGCCGTCAATCTGGAAGAGGATTGGAGCCGGACATCACGACCCATTCCTTTTTTGGGTATCGAATCTCTATTACTACTATAAGGTGCACATGTTAAAGAACCTTCATTAGTACTCCGGTCAACTTGTCGACCATCAGTTTTGTTGATAATACTTTTGATTTGAATGTTACCTTTGGATAAGAATGTTTGCCCTTCTGTGTATATCCCCGAAGCAGAACAAGGATTTTTATAGAGCTTCGCTCAAGTGCGCAACAATCAAAGTCCATTCATGTCTGTCCGCAGTGAATTGAATCACAGACACTATGGTGGGATCGTGTCCGAGCCCTTGCTTAATCCTAGATGACGGTGGTAAGATTCCCGTAACCAAATGGACTTGGTTTCGGAGTATACCTCAATACAAGGAATTCGCTTAATGTCGGACTCAAAATCACAAAGCACCTTCATCAATTCCTATTTACGTCACACTACCATTATGGCTGGTAATTACCAAATCATAGTTACTGGGGCAGGGGCGGCTGGCATGATGGCAGCCGGACGGGCGGCGGAGCTGGGTGCCAACGTGCTTCTCCTCGAAAAGATGGAGCGCCCCGGTAAGAAAATCCTTATAACTGGCAACGGACGCTGCAACTTATCAAACAGCCGGGATATGGATAGCTTCATTACCCAGTTTGGTGCCAACGGCCGCTTTCTCCTTAACACGTTTAACCGGTTCTTCCGTGACGATTTACTGGCTCTTCTGCGGCGTTACGGAATCGAATGTAAGACTGAACCAGATGGTAAAGTTTACCCCACCACCGATAACGCCGGTGACATCGTGCGTGCTTTCGAGCGCTACATGGCTGATGGCAAGGTAACAGTACGGTTCGGTGTGAGTGTGACCGGCGTATTGGTGGAGAACGGTCGGGTGTCTGGAGTGCACACAACTGCCGGAAATCTGCCGGCATCTGCGGTCATCATCGCCGCGGGAGGCTCATCTCATCCGCAGACTGGCTCTACTGGCGATGGTTTCCATATTGCCGCGGCACTCGGTCATACGATTGTCAGATTACGACCGGGTCTGGTGTCACTCGTCGCCACTGATATTGAACAAGCTAAACAGATGCAGGGTGCCAGTCTCCGTAATGTGCGTATAACCGCGTTCCAGTGTCCGGCTGGGAAAATTGACCTATCTCTGGTTCCCGAGGTGGATGTTGGGCGGGGTATTACTGGCAAGCGCCCGAAGCTGCCCATCATCGAGAGCCGTACCGGTGACGCTATCATTACACATTTTGGTCTTAGCGGTCCTATCATACTGGAGATGAGTCTTGCCATTGTTGACGCGCTCGAAAACGGACCCGTCAGTGTTTCCATCGACCTTGCACCTGACAGGGGCAATGACATGCTCCGGAAAGAGCTACAACAGGTATTCGATAAGCACAGTAAGCGTGCCTACCAGAACATCGTCAAGGACTTCTTGTCGCAGAAGCTCGTAGAACCGTTTGTCGGTATGACAGGTGTGCCGCCCGATAAACCAGGTAATCAGCTCAAAGTAAAAGAGCGCGAAAGCCTTTTGAACCTGTTGAAATCATTGCGGTTCGATATTAAAGGCGGTTATTCCATGTCGACTGCTATGGTAACAGCAGGTGGTATTTCGCTCAAAGAAATTAACCAATACACGATGGCATCCCAACTGGTTGAAGGGCTTTATTTCTGCGGCGAGGTCATGGACTTGGATGCGGGGACCGGGGGATTTAATCTGCAGGCCGCTTTCTCAACGGGTTATGTCGCCGGAGAGAGCGCTGCTTCCTTTGTCCTCACAAAACGTTGACGCCAAACTCTTTCAGTACTTCCGTGAGGGCATAAAGTGGTAATCCCATGACATTGAAATAGTCACCCTCAATTTTATCCACGAGCACCGCTCCCAATCCCTGGATGGCATACGCGCCCGCTTTATCCAGCGGCTCGCCAGTTTTCACATACGTCTCAATCTCTGACTTCGTAATTTGCTTCATGTAAACAGTAGTTTCCACGCTCCGCGAGACGGCTTTACGAGTGAGCGTGTCAAGGACAGTGAAGCCAGTAATGACAGTGTGCGATTTACCACTCAATGCGGTAAGCATTGCGCGGGCTTCAGCTTCTGAATGTGGTTTACCAATTACGCGATTACCAATGACACCGAAAGTATCGGCGGCGATAATAACAGCATCAGGATAACCGTTAGCCACTGATTCAGCTTTCTTCAGTGAGATTTCTCTAGCAAGCTGGTGCGGTTCCTGCCCGACGAACTCTGTATCTTCCTGTACGCTGGCATCAACTGTGAATTTGAGACCAATCTGTTCCAGCAACGCTTTCCGGCGCAGTGAAGCCGAAGCCAGAATAATCCTCTTCATACACTAATCCTGTATACCGCTAAGACAAAAACAAACGCACAATGGCGACTCCACGCGGTTTGGCATTAAACGATTATAATGATATGAAAAAAAAAAAAAAAAAAAGGGAGCATTTCTACTCCCCTTTAATTTCCGACTACTATCGAACTACCACTGCACGAACATAGGGATCATTGTCCAATGATCCGTACGATTACTTGATACCATTTGCATTCTCGTTTAAGGCTAGCTAATTTCATGATACCAAAGGGGTGTTTGCTATTCCATGCGTATGTTTCAATGTGAAACATATTGGATATTACTTTCCAACGTCAATATATTCATCTAGTCCATAATTGCCCGTAAGCGTAAAACCAGTATTCCCCGTAAGAGTAACTTCGACGACAGGCTGAATAGTACCAATAACGGTAAAATTAATAGTTGCTGACCTGCCATCAGTTGCAATCACTTTTGATTCAGGAGATGCCATAAATGCGCTTGAAGCAGGCCAAAAGTCTAGTATTTTTTCTTCTGATATTTTGTTTAATTGAACCTTAAAATATAATCTTCCTAATGGTTCATTTACGCTCGATTTTAGAAATATTGTGGCTTTGCCTTCAACATTGAAGGTTTCTTAATACATAATGCCTATGTTATAGGCCTGATTATTAGCGAGCTAAGGCTATAAACAGTTACAGCTTCCAATACGGAACATCTTCGTCCCGCACGTGGGACAGACACCTTGAGTCGCCGGCTTACCGTTTTTCATGGTTATAGCCCTGGAGGGAGAGCAGGACCGAAGTTGGGCAAAAGTGGCGGAGGCGATTGGCGTTTAACTGGAAAGAGTAACGCTCGAACTGAAGCTGGAATCTTGCTACTAATTTGCTACTAGACAGAACCAAACGTGTTGTCACCAGACGGTGTTCTACGCTCAAAACGGGTTTTCGACAACTAACACAAACGTTCTAGTTTGTGCGTAAAACTACTGTTCAGGACACCTGGTAGCAAATCCGGTATGCGCTACCAACATAAAGAAAACCGCCTATTTGAAGCTAAATTTGTAAAATAGGCGGTTAATTTTTAGGGTTTTGCTAATAAATTGCTAATAATGATTCCCAACAGCCACATTTCCACGCCTGCCGTTAAGCAGTTTATCAAAACTCTCCGCTGCTGCCTGTTGTAGACCTGGGGCAACATGGGAATAGGATTATTTATGATTACTTGGTTACTCCTGAGATAACCAATTGGCCATCAATAATTTGGACATTCTGCGTATTGAATCCCAAATCTGACACTTGAATCAGACCACCCTCAGGTATTAACCCTTTGAGCTGGTCTTTCAGAGACTGCGGTATCGGAAGTGCCCCCATATCAACATCCGTCACGGTGATAGAAGGCTGCCCGTTAATTATCTGTACCGTCGCTTCCATTCCTGCGTTTCCCGAAAAAATAGAGTATTTGATATCAGCCGATAACAGAATCTTACCGTCCACCAGATTTACATTCATGTTGCTGACAGCGAGCCCGGCCGGTAAGTCAACCGTTTTCAATTCCTCGTTTATTTTTGAGTTCACTTCTTCCTGCGTTAGCGTCACTGTGACTTGCGTCCCTGGTGAGGCCTGCGCGACCGTATTATTAAAGTTGTCCCACTTGGTGTCAAATGATTGGACTGCCTGTGCGTTTGAAGGGACTTGTGTGACATTGGAGGCAATACTCGATGGCCGGCTCATGAGGACCCAGACAACTGCACCAATGATTATTACCAGCCCGATGATAGAACCAATTACTATCCCGAATATCTTCAATATCTTCATTTACCTGCCCCCCCCGAAAACGAATCCAGTTATGATACCGCAAGGAGGGAGAATAAACCGAGATCTCCCATATCAACTCGTATTGAGTTGACACTCGTCCCTCTTTAGTCTTAAAACCAATGGTATACCCAGCCCATCCGATTGTCAAGCTGTTCGCTTAGTTCTCCGTAGAAATCCGACACTCATCCTCCTTTCTGAGTGGTGTCTTCATTCTTAGCCCCATATGAGGTCGGTGGTAGTGATAGCGCTCAAGGTAATCTCTGAGAGACTAGGACATAGTTCAATCAGTGTAACGGCGGACATTTACGCCCATGTCTCACCCAGTATGCAGGAAACAGCCTCGGCAGCCCTAGTGGTGCTATTCTAAAAGGATGACCACCATAAGTCAATTGTATCCCTGCGGAATGCGGTTGGGGCTTTATAGAACTTCAAGCTACCCTGAAAACCGACTTGCCTAGTATATTGTTACCAAATCTAATAAACCCATTTCGCTGCCCAAGCCCACTTCGTTTTCAGGTTTTTGAGTACTAGGGTACTATCTTGCTTAACTGGGATTCTACGCTCAAAACAGGTTTTCCGCAACTAACACAAACGTACTAATTCGAGCGTATAATAACGGTTTGGACACCTGATAACAAATCCAGTATGCGCTACCAGCCTCTTTATTTAGCTTCATAATACCTTCAAAAGAAGCCGTTTTGCCCTGTTTTGCTACATCTTGCTAACATCCCCCTGCAACCACGATATCCCTTTATGTACTTTTACGTATAAGGCAGTTCAGTAAATGGTAGCAAAATGTTTGCAAAACGTAATGATTAACGAAAATACTTTTCGTTTCCCCTCTTGCCAAATTGGTATACAGGGTGCAGAATTTAATTAAGAGGGACTGCTACAATGGATAACCCTATCAAGAAACTCACTTCACGGCTCCAGTGGCACCTGATGTCAGACCGCGAGCGATATGCCCAGCTTTGGGCACGGTCACGATCCCACTGGGACGTTGCCTAGACAATCATCGGTTGAATGCCAATACAGCGGCGCGCGCTGTATTGTTACGTGTCACATTGCGGTGAAATGTACAACCTGTGTTTCTGGTGGAGACGGAGAAGGGAGCCTGTCTCAGAAAGTGGAGCACGGAATACTATGCGAAATTCAAAACGGGTGGGACTCCGGGATTTGTACCAAAAAGTTTGCGGATTTGGATGGTGGTTTCCAAGCTCCCAGCGATTACTATCTTAACTTTGTTGC
>JAPLHG010000101.1:0-368 GCA_026389745.1 Chloroflexota bacterium
CACCACTCTTCTTCTTTGAAATCAATAGTAAGGTTACCGGGGTAAGTACAATTGGAAATTGGATTTACAAACTTTTTAACTCCGGTCAGTCGTGCGGACTCCATCAAGTAAGTGGCCATCTGAATGTTATTAAAATATATTTCAGCTGGATATTCATACCCGAACTGGATACCCCCGACAAATGCAGCGCAGTTTAATACCGCATCGAAGTGCTCTCTCTCAAACAAGGCACGGGTCTGTTCAAAATTACGGAAATCGTAGCCGTCACGCAGGGAAAGGGAAACGAAATTATAGCCCTTTCCCTTTAAATTCAGGCACACCCGTTTGCCAAGAAACCCGTTACCACCCGGTACAAAAATTTTATCGTA
>JAPLHG010000101.1:414-3866 GCA_026389745.1 Chloroflexota bacterium
ATATCAGTCAATTTTCCACCAGCGATCGGGGAATTTCTTCTTCAGGATAGCATCCCCTTCACCAATTGGTTTTAAGCCAGCAGCACGCATATCGGCATCTACCATTACTTTTACGAGGTCATGAAAGGATATTTTGGGGGACCAGCCGAGTGTTCTTTTTGCCTTTGAGGGGTCGGCAAGCAGCATGTCCACTTCGGTCGGACGAAATAGTCTCGACTCAGTCGTAATATACTTTTTCCAGTCCAAGCTCGCATAATTAAAGACCGCTTCAACGAATTCTCTAACGGAGTAAGTCTCACCAGTACCCACCACCAGGTCAAGCGGTTCGTTATATTGAAGCATTTTCCACATGAACTCCACATATTCAGGTGCATATCCCCAGTCGCGTTTAGCATCCAGATTACCCAAGGCGATTTGGTTTTGTTTTCCGGCCAAAATATTTGCCAGACCCATCGTAATTTTGCGGGTAACAAAAGTCCCACCTCGCCGAGGTGACTCATGGTTGAAAAGTATGCCGTTGCTGGCGAATAAACCATAGGCTTCGCGGTAATTTTTAACAACCCAGTAGGCATAAAGCTTAGCAACGGCGTAGGGACTCCTCGGATAAAATGGAGTGGTTTCTTTTTGAGGGATTTCCTTAATATTACCAAACAGTTCCGAAGTGGATGCCTGATAAAACCTTGTCTTTAGCTCGGTCTCTCTGATCGCATCCAGAAGCCTGAGGACGCCAACTCCGTCTACCTCTGCACAATACTCAGGTACTTCAAAAGAGACTTTGACGTGGCTCTGGGCGGCCATATTATAAATCTCATCTGGCTGTACATTTTTCAGAATCCTATTGAGGTTAGACGAATCAGTCATATCGCTGTAATGAGTGAAAAATGTCGTCTCTTGAATATGGTCGATACGGCCCGTATTGAAAGTGCTGGCTTTTCTAATGAGACCATGTACTTCATAGCCTTTTAAAAGGAGCAGTTCCGCCAGATATGAGCCGTCTTGCCCGGTGACTCCGGTGATAAGTGCTTTCTTGGTCATATACCACCTCCCTTAGAAACAGACTCCTCCATTATTTGCTTTTTCGCGCTACCTCATAGACTAAGTAAGCAATCTTTACTGCCTCAACACCATCATGACCATCCCCCATCGGTTCACGATTTTCCTGTATGGCATTTTTAAATTCCCGCCATTCCTCTTCCCATGAAACATCCTTACCGCGAAATTCAAATACTTCCTCTTTAAAAGGCTCAAAGAAAGCACGCTTCCCGAGAATGGCTTTCTCTACTCCGTAGCTTCCCCCTAGTCCCTCCACAGTAATATAACCATCTTTCCCATAAAGTTCAAACCGGAAAAGGTTCTTCCACTGCGTCCAGCTTACATGGATGGAGGCCACCTGTCCAGTCTTAGTGCGTAGGAGACAGAAGGCATTATCTTCAAGCGGAGCAATATCCCAGTATCCTGTCTGAAGAAAGCCGGACACTTCAGTAAAATCCCCAAGAAACCAACGGGACAAGTCAATGACATGCATCCCCTGGTCCATAAGTTGACCACCCCCGCCAATTTCTGAGTGTGCACGCCAATCTTTCTCATAACCGAGCCTGCCGCCAATTCCATATTCAGTACGAATAAAGATTGGTTCGCCGATAAGCCCACGGTCAAACCATTCTCTAGCCTGCTTGATGGCAGGATGATGGCGATGGTTGAAGCCACATTTGAGCTTTAACCCTTCCCTACGAGCTAACGCCAGTATCTGCTCTGCTTCCTCAGGATTACAAGCCAGAGGTTTTTCGCAAAGAACGTGTTTGCCATTTTTCAAAGCGGCGTTGCACATTGGCAGATGACAATCAGGCGGCGTACATACAAAGACTACATCTATATCCTGTCTGACAACCAACCCCTCCCAATCCCCCATCAACTCGCACTTCATATCCTCCGCTAGATGCTTGGCTTGTGCCGGCAAATTTGACGTTACAGCAATTAGCTTTGTATCCTCAAATTGACGTAAAGCCTCAGCCCTGCGTCTGCCCTGTAATCCTGTCCCGATAATACCTACTCTAAGTTTTCCACTATGCTTTACCATTTATAGCCTCTATCTTCAGGAGTAATTCTCCTCATAGTATAAACGTCCGATGCCATTATCTCAGCCAAGCGTTTAGGACTATCTTTCCATTTGTCCCATAGCAGACTGACGAGCCTACCAGATAAACCATCCGATTTGGCAGAAGCCAAAAACAACGCCAGTTCGGCAACTTTATCCGGCGGCACACCGCCTTCTTGTTTTTGTTTAATAACCTTAGCCTTGAAATCTTCACCGGCAGCGTCACCGGCTGCCAGCGCCTGGTCCAACAATCTGGTATTTACTGCACCGGGGGCAATGGCATTAATATCTATTTTATAATCTTTTACCTCATTCGCAATTGTTTCTGTAAGTCTGATTACACCGGCTTTGGAGGTGCCATAAGCGCTAAATCTCGGTAAAGGAGAGGCGCCGCCGCCGCCAGACATGTTGACAATCTTGCCTTTGTTTTTTTTCATCATGATAGGCAGTACAGCTCTCATGCACAGAAATGTGCCGTAAAGGTTGATATTGATAGTGGCTAACCAGTGCTTAACATCGATTTCGGTTATTAAACCAATGGGACCGTATATTCCGGCGCAATTCACCAGAATATCGACCGTGCCGAATTTATCCAGAGTAAAATCGAGCATCCGTTTTACGTCTTCCAGTTGCGAGACATCCGCCTGAAAAGTCTCAACACGCGTTGTTGAAATCAGAGGAAGAGCCCGAGTATTTTCAAACTCCGATTTGTCATTCGAAGCCACTACCAGATTTGAACCCTCTTTAACAAAGGCTTTTGATATTGCGAGTCCTATCCCCAAACTGCCGCCGGTGATGATTGCTACTTTGCCATCCAACAGCATGCTACTTACCCCTCCCTATACCAAAATAAGAAAACCCCTTCGCCGTCATCTGTTCGTTATCCAGCAGATTTTTGGTATCAATGAATACGGGTTTCTTCATTGCCAGCTTAAGTCGGTCATAGTCCAAATCCTTAAATTCAGGCCATTCGGTAATAAGCACCAAGGCATCGCTGCCCTTAGCAACGGCATAGACATCATCACAGAATTCGAACTCCACATGTTCCCTGACTTCACTTAAGTCGGCTTTGGGGTCATAAGTTCTTACTTTAGCGCCCCTATCAACAAGCTGTTTGATGATTTCCAACGCTGCCGAACGACGTAAGGTACTCGTGCCTGGCTTGTAAGTGAGTCCTAAAATACTAATCGACAACCCCTTTACCGAACCATATATGCGCTCCAGTTTGCGTACCACAACTCCGTTCTGTCGCTGATTGACGGTTAATACACTATTAATTAATAGCGTTTCGTAGCCTCTTTCCGTACCGATTTTCTTTAGTACCTTCAAATCTCTTGCCAGTGTACCACCAGCGAAA
>JAPLHG010000087.1 GCA_026389745.1 Chloroflexota bacterium
GTCATAGCGGCAAAATATACACCTCATCCCCAAGAAAAATACCGGAGTGGGGTCAAGGCAATCGTTTCATCAATCAGGCGAAACAGTCAGTCACCCATTCCGGCACACAAAACTGCCAACGCGCTAGAAAGCCTGCTTGCTCACCAGGAAGCCAGAACTGCCGGGGTTGATGATGCCATCCTGGTCAATGATAAGGGGCTACTCGCTGAAGCTCGCTCCAGTAATGTTTTCATCGTCAATCAAGGTATTTTGAAAACGCCAAAACTTGGGAGCGGCATTCTTAATGGAGTCATCAGACAAATAGTCATAGAACTGGCAGGGCAACTCGGCATTCAGGCAGTTGAAACCGATATCGAGTTGAACGAGTTAAGAAACGCCGATGAAGTCTTCCTGACAAACACAATGATTGAGATTTTACCTCTCACAATACTGGACGGCAAACCAATCGGCGATGGTAAACCGGGCACAATAACCCGTAGATTAATGACCGCCTACAAAGACATCGTGTTGAAAGAAACCAGCTAGTCAGTTTTGATACCCCTGACAATAGCATCCGTCATTCGACAAACTCGCACCATCTGTTTGACATCATGTACCCGTACAATGTCAGCGCCATTGGCGATGCTGATTGCCACTGTGGCGGCGGTGCCCTCAACCCGCTGGTCGGCTGGCAGATTCAAAACCATCTTAATGAGCGACTTCCTTGAAGTTCCAATGAGAACGGGTAGTTCCAACGCTTTCAATTCCCTCAATCTACGAATGATTTCAATATCCTGTTGCCAGGTTTTACCGAAGCCAATTCCGGGGTCAATAATAATATTTTCTCCGGACACCCCTGCTTTTAATGCGATATTGACACTCTGCTGGAGTGAAGAGATGACCTCTGCCATCACATCATCGTAGTAAGCCGTATCACGTCCGGCCCCAACATCAAACCCCCCTTTATTACGCTGGTTGCTCATCAGAACGATGGGGACATTTCTCTTTGCCGCCAGTTCTGTCAATCGGGGCTCCTTTTTCAAACCCCACTGGTCATTCAAGATAGCGGCGCCGGCATCCAGCGCCTGTTTAGCAACCTCATACTTGTAGGTGTCAATACTTATAGGCACTGCTATTTTATGAGCGAGCCGCTCAATCACCGGTACTACTCTTTTGATTTCTTCTTCAATGGCAATTTGAGAGGAGCCCGGACGGGTGGATTCACCGCCAACATCCAGAATATCGGTACCATCTTCAACAAAACGATGCGCCTGCGCAACCGCCGTCTCAATATCAGCCACACCGTCACCAGAAAACGAGTCTGGAGAAACATTGACGATGCCCATAATATATGTCCGCTCTCCCCAGTGGAACTCGGTCTTGCCACACCGTGTAACATTACCAGAAGCCATCGTTTCAACCTCACCGTCAATCTACTATCGGAGATTCTTCGTTTGACCCCTATTTGAGCTAACTTTAGCCGATGGACAGCCTTTCGTCAATACCAAAAGGTGATACTCACATATGCAAAAGTCCAGAAGCGACATAACATATTGACATTTGAGAATAAAGGTGGTAAGTTAGAATTTAGCTTGATACAACCCGAATAAATCTGCGGAGGTGCCCTATGAGATTACACGCAGTGTGGGGGGTAAGACAGGTTGACAGTTGCCGCCCTGCTTAACTTGCAGGGCTTCTTGGAAACGAATGTCCGACTCTGAAAAATAATTTGGGCTTAAATACAGAATGCCTATGTGGTCGTGATGATCATAAGTGAGTTGGATTCGTGAGACTGGAATTTGGGTGGAGAGTGCTGTAGAAAGTGCTCTCCACCATTTTTATATAAAGAAGAGCATAATTTACTGGATTTAATATTGTCTAGAACATACGTAAAACAGTACAATTACCTAAAAGGTATCCGAAATTGAGTTACAGGAATTTCCGAAATACCGACTTAACCCCTGTCTGGGTATTGATTACTGTCAATATCCTGATATTTATCACGACTCTCATCAGGCCTGAAGCCATTAACCTCCTTGGGCTACAACGTGTCAGCCTCTCCAGCCATCCCTGGACAATCATATCCTCAATGTTCACTCATGCAAATTGGGACCATATCCTGTTCAATATGATTGCTCTCTATTTCTACGGAATATATGTTCTGGCTCTAGTCGGAGAAACGAACTTCTTCATCGTTTATTTTATCGGAGGGTTGGTCGGCAACGTGCTCTTCTTACTTCTGGCAAATCCCTATGATATTGCCGTGGGCGCTTCCGGAGCAATTTTCGCACTCGGGGGTACACTGGTAGTGATGAGACCTCGGTTAAAAGTTATGATATTCCCCATCCCTATTCCTATGGACCTATGGATAGCTATTCTTATCATGGCGTTACTTTCTTTGGCCCCTGGTATCGGTTGGCAGGCACACCTTGGCGGGCTGATTACAGGGATAGTTGCCGGTTACTTCTTCAGGAGAAGAGAGCGCCAGCGTCCAACATGGTAAAATATAGTATTCACTTAGTTTTTGGTCGCTATCTTGAGTTTCTATTTATCCGCTAAACTATGCCGAGACTCTTAATTTTTAGCGAGACAAATTTTTAGCGAGATATGTTTGTTAGCGAGATATGTTTGTTAGCGAGATATTGACACAGTTATCTGTCTAGTTTATTATATAAAAGCTAAAAATAGGAAAAGGGTTGCCGTTTATAAAACTGATAGAAAATGATTGGTTCAGAAGTACAGGACGTTAAGCGAAAAGTTATCGCCATTCTAAAGGCACTGCATGATTCCGAAGAGCCTCTTGGCGCCCGGGTAATTTCCCAGCATTTGAAATCCTACGGCATTGAACTAGGGGAAAGGGCGGTACGCTATCATCTCAAAATAATGGACGAGCGCGGCTTGACTAGGCTAGTAGGGCGAGATGGTCGGTCGATTACGGATTCGGGTATCGAAGAGTTGAAGAGTGCCCTAGTCAGAGACAAAATTGGTTTTGCAATCTCCAGGATTGAGCTGCTGGCTTTCCGCACTAACTTTGACCTCCAAAAACATGCCGGGCTGGTACCAGTTAACATCTCCTATTTCCCTCAAAAAAGATTCGGGGAAGCGCTCAGAGTGATGAAGCCCATTTTTGAGAAAGGGCTGTGTGTCAGTGATTTGGTGGCAACCGCTCGCGAGGGTGAGAGACTCGGTGACACCATTGTCCCCAGTGGAATGACAGCACTGGCGACAGTTTGCAGCATTGTTGTCAATGGTACCTTGCTTAAGGCTGGAGTGCCAATGGACTCCCGCTTCGGCGGGATTATTGAGATTAAAAACAATGCACCTTTACGCTTCGTGGAGTTGATTAATTATGATGGGTCTTCTATAGACCCTTCTGAGGTCTTCATCCGCGCCAGAATGACTTCGGTTACAGAAGTGGCAAAAAGGGGTGAGGGGAAACTGCTAGCGAACTATCGAGAGATTCCAGCACTCTGCCGTCCCATCGTTGAAAACATCGTGACGAAACTGAAAAAGTCCGGCATAGGTGGTCTGTTAATAATGGGAAATGCCAGTGAGCCGGTTTGTGAAATACCCGTAGAACTCAACCGTATCGGAATTATATTACTAGGTGGTTTGAATCCGGTGGCGGCCGCCGAAGAAGCCGGCATTGAAGCCGAAAACCACGCTATGGGCGCTATTATAGATTTTCAGCATCTAAAGAAGATAAACGACCTAATTTAGGGAAACAATGAAGGTAACCGGGGCGGTGCCCCCTGAGATTGTCACGTCGTCCCGATAAAATCGGGGCTCTTCGTAATAACACGTTAGGCTATTGATTTCAAACAAAAACATAAACACGGAGAGAAGATTCTTGCAGAATAGAGATTGGTACTGATCGCTGCGAGAAATCGCCTACTGGGGCTGGGCAGCCTTTGCTTTACGCAGTCTGGGATAAACAATTGCCACGACAATAAGAACGACGCCAGCAATCAAACAAACCAAGCTGATAGTTTGCCATGGCGAAGTAAGACCATTCACCAATATTCCAGATAATGAATGCAGTGCCTGCGGTATATCCGCGAACGCTTGGCTTAGAATACCCTTAGCAATCATAATGCCGGCGAAGAAAATGACTCCATAAATGAAGAGGACGGTACCCAGGTCACGGCAGGCACCTTTTACATTCCGGTGTATCAATATGATACCCAGAATCATCAGGACAATCAAGGCAATGACACAGATAAAAGCAAGGCTAAAGATACCAACATAGGTACGTACTTCTCTTAGATTACTTTCAAAAGAGCTGGTTACCTCATCAATCCTATCCCTAGCTTTTGTGAGACCATCCTGTGCCTTGGTCAGGGCCTGAGACATCTGGTCGGGAATACCGACTCCAAAATTACTTGAATCGAGGTCAAAAGATGAGGGTAATGACTGTTGGAAATCGGCAAAATAATTATCGAATTCCTGGTCTATTTGTGCCTGCGGCACACCCTGAAGACTGGCGCCCAACTTGGCCAGATAGGCTTCCTTAACCACTGCTTTCAGGGTCACCATAGCAGGCTCAAAAGAAATCCTGACGCTGAAACTCTGGCGCGCTCCCACAAGATAATCGGCAACAGCATCAACCGCATCGGTCAGCCCTTCCTTGAAATACGGTTCCATGGCGGCAACCACACGGTTAATCTGTGCGTCTGATAGCTGAATACCCTGAGGAAGCTGTCCGCCGATTTCCCCCATCAGAGTGTCCTTAGCCATTGCAGTGAAATCAAGGCTAGCAATGACCTCACTCATAACACTGGCGTTGAAAACGGTCTGTCTCATCGTCGTTTTCAGGCCAATAGTAGAGGTCTGTTGGAGCAAATACTTGAAAACCGGGTCGGCAACATTAACAATCTGCTGTTTTATTGATGGCTCGAGTTCATCAATCGTATTAATGAAAGCATTCGTAAATGCTTCCGAGAAATCTCCGCCTGTGCCGCCTTGCCCTTTTAGCGCCTCGCCAAACAGCTCGGAAAGGTCAACCTTCCCCAAGAGTTGGCCAACGAAGTCTGCGTTCATAACAGACTTGCTCAGAGTTTCTTTGAGATCCGGCGCGTCGCCCTTCCCCTTGAGATAAGAGTAGATATCTTCAAGAGCGATATGGAGCCGCTCCTTAATGACCGGCTCCATATTCTTGATGGTATCAACGACAGCGGTCTGCAGGTCTGACTGTGCCCCCTGAGATGAATCTTGTTCAGAAAATGCCTCATCCATTATTTGGGAGAAGTTAATATCGTTTATCGTTTTGACAACCCAGTGGACATTGAGGACAGTCTGATTAACGGTGTATGCTCCACCGAAAACAATCAAAAACAGAAACAGGAGGAGGCACATTATCCCGAGGGCAAAACCTTTTAACACTTTCATAGTTAAGTGCCCACACAATAATTGAACTAAAAGTAAAAGTCAATAGGCAATCTGAACTCCCCATGCAAACTATTGCTGTGCAATTGCAGGTTATGCTATACTGTGTTGTAACCTAGAAAGGGGGAACATTTTGCCAGACAGCACAACAATCAAAGAATTACTGGAAGCCGGAGCACATTTTGGGCACCAGACCAGCTACTGGCATCCCCGCATGAAGACCTACATCTTCACCAAGCGGGACGGCATTCACATTATTAATCTTGAACAGACTGCCAGTATGCTTGATAAAGCCTGCAAATTCGTCAAGGAGATAGTTGCTTCTGGTGGGACAATACTCTTCGTCGGCACCAAAAAACAGGCTCACGAAGCTATTGAAGAGGAAGCCAAACGATGCGGGATGTTCTGGGTGAACCAGCGGTGGGTTGGTGGAACTCTGACTAACTTCACCACCATACAAGCTCGCATTGACCATTTAGTGAGGTTGGAAGACTCACAAGCTAAGGGAGAGTTCAGCCGCCTGCCCAAGAAAGAGGCGATGGGAATAGAGGAAGAGATTGCTAAACTAAACGAGAACATCGCTATCGCTGAGGCCAAGCGTATGGGTATTCCGATTGTTGCCGTCGTAGATACTAATTCCAATCCCGACGATATTGATGCTCCGATACCCGCTAACGACGACGCCATCAGAGCTGTCAAGTTAATTTGCCACAGAATTGCCGACGCTGTGCTTGCGGGCAAAGCAATTATGACACCCACAAAATCAGAGGAAGGAGAAGGGGTTAGTTCCACAGAGGCACCCACCGACGTGAAAACCTCTGAACCGGAGATTTTCACCCCCGACGATAAATAATAGATGGAGATTTCAACCGTCCAATTAAAGAATTTAAGAGATAAATCTGGAGCCGGCATAATGGAATGCCGCACCGTCTTGGTTGACACCGAGGGGGATTTTGACAAAGCTTTAGAAATCCTGAAAAAACAAACAATATCCAAAGTAGAAAAGAGAAGCCAGCGCACTGTCAGCCAGGGCACTGTAGCAACCTACATTCACACTGGCGGCAGAATTGGAGCGATGGTGGAATTGAATTGCGAGACTGACTTTGTTGCCCGCACGGAAGTTTTCAAAGAACTGGCACACAATATCGCAATGCAAATTGCCGCACAGGAACCTATATGCATCTCACTAGACCAGATGCCCAAAGACGGCGAGCTACCCCCGGAAGTGGCTTGTCTGCTTCTCCAGCCTTACATCAAGAGTCCTGAACTGACCATCCAAAACCTCATCAACGAAGTCATTGTCAAAACCGGCGAAAATATCAAGGTGAAACGATTCGCCCGATTTGAACTAGGACAGTCGGAATGCAGAGTCGCTGGAGTATAAATACTCTCCGCCCTCAGAATAAAAACACCTATAAAATGATGAAGGTGGATACCAATGACGGCTCCCAAGTATAAACGTATCCTGCTCAAACTCAGTGGTGAAGCCTTCAAAGGCAAAACCGATTATGGCTTCGACCCCAGTGTTATTGTCACAATAGCCAAACAAATCAAAGGCGTCTCGGAAATGGGCGTGCAGGTAGGGATTGTCGTCGGAGGCGGCAATATCTGGCGTGGGTCTGAGGCAGAGAAAAACGGGATGGACAGGGTTACCGCTGATTATGCTGGTATGCTAGCCACCATTATCAACGCCTTAGCACTTCAGGATGCACTTGAAAAGGTAGGTGTAACCACCCGCACTCAGACTGCCATAGATATTCAAAAAGTTGCCGAGCCCTACATCAGACGTCGTGCTATACGTCATCTGGAGAAAGGCAGAGTCGTTATCTTCGCTGGCGGCACAGGAAACCCCTATATGACAACGGATACTGCTGCCGCTCTACGGGCTATCGAAATCGAAGCAGAAGCTCTTCTGATGAGCAAAAATAACGTTGACGGTATCTACACCGCCGACCCTCAAAAAGACCGCTCCGCCAGGAAATTCGATAAACTTACCTACATGGAAGCTCTTAATCTTCGCCTAGAGGTAATGGATGCTACGGCGCTCTCACTATGCCTTGAAAATAAACTGCCCATTATCGTCTTTGACTTCCAGTTGGAACGTAGTATAGAACGTGCGGTTATGGGTGAACCCATTGGTACTATCGTATCAGGGGAGTAAAAATGACAGATAACCAAACAATATTTACTGCCGAACAAAAAATGCGGAAATCAGTGGAGGCGGTGCAAAAAGAATTAGCTACAATACGCACGGGGCATGCCTCACCCAGCTTGATAGAACACCTTAAGATAGAATACGCCGGTGCCATTCTCCCACTAGATCAACTAGCAACGATATCAGCCCCACAAGCAAACCTGTTAATTGTCCAGCCATGGGACAAAGCGGGTATATCAAACATAGAAAAAGCCATCTTGAAATCAGAACTTGGGTTGAACCCAATGAATGACGGGCGTGTCATCAGAATCAATATTCCACCGCTCAGCGAGGAGCGCCGACAGGAGCTACTCAAGGTAGTGCGACGTCACATTGAAGAAGGGAAAATTGCTCTCCGTAATGTTCGGCGTGACGCCCTGGAAGACCTGAAATCACAGGAAAAAGATAAGGAAATCTCCCAAGACGAGCACAAACACCTCCAGAATCAGCTACAAAAACTGATTGACATTTACATAATCAAGATGGAACAGGTTGGCAAAGATAAAGAAAGGGAAGTTATGGCAGTCTAAACGGCCACGACTTCTTTCAACTCTCAAAAGAGCAATATGAAACTTACCGCTAAAAATATTCATCCGTTACCTACTCACATAGCCATTGTACCTGACGGCAACGGTAGATGGGCACAGGAACGCGGACTGCCCAGACTCGGTGGCCACCATGAAGGCGTACTGAATATGTTGCGTATGATTCAATACATCAATGAATACCCCATAAAGTACGTTACATTCTATGGTTTTTCTACAGAAAACTGGAATCGTCCTGAATCCGAGGTACGGGGACTATTTGACCTCGTGGAAATTACCGGAGAGTCTACAAAAAGCCATCAAAAAAGCCATCGCTCGCACAGAAAACAATAGCGGTATGATACTGGGTATTGCATGGAATTATGGCGGCCGAGCAGAGATTGTTGATGCGGTTACCCAAATCCTGAACAACGAGCATAAACTCCAACAACTTGATGAGAAGACTTTCGCCAATTATCTTTACACTACTGATATGCCGGATGTTGACCTGCTCATCCGCACCGGCGATGCAACGCGATTGAGCAATTTTCTACTGTGGCAGACTGCTTACAGTGAATACCACTTCACCAAGGTTCTCTGGCCCAATTTCGGCAAGAAGGATATCGATAAAGCCCTCCTTGAGTATAGCAAGAGGAACCGCCGCTTTGGCGGGTTGTGAGCGGCTCAAATGCTCAAAACACGGGTTATAACAGCAATCTGGAGCATCCCACTTGTCGGGGCGGCCATCTGGTTCGGTGAGCCATATTTCACTATCTTTATCGCTATCTGTAGCTTGCTGGCAGTGATTGAGTTCTACCGCCTGACCAGTGCTATGAAGGCAGTACCTCTCACCGTTTTCGGAATAATCTGGACTTTGCTGTTCATTTTTTCCCGTAACCCAAAACTGCAATCTTTAATAGAACCTCACATCGGTCTCGATTTGCTCTTTCCTCTTCTGATTACTTCAGGAGTGGTCATTTCCTTAATCACACTACTACCACGCAAACAAAAACAGGGGGCTTTTGCCGATTGGGCATGGACATTCGCGGGCATACTGTATATCGGCTGGCTTCTGAGCTACATCATAGCACTCAGAGGACTCGATCATGGCAGAAACTGGGTATTTCTAGTATTGTTTGCCACCTTTGGTTCTGATATTGCCGCCTTCTTTATCGGCAGGGCAATCGGCAAGCATAAACTCGCTCCCGGCATCAGCCCGGGAAAGACATGGGAAGGAGCCATCAGCGGGTTGTTGGGCGCAGTGATTGTCAGTTTGCTCTTCCTTCTACCTACTCCAGTTCAACTCAGTGCCTACCTTAACTGGTGGCAAGCAGTCATTATCGGTTTGCTGGTCAGTGTCTTTGGGCAGTTAGGCGACCTGATAGAGTCACTACTCAAACGGAATGCCGGTGTCAAAGATTCAGGAAATCTCATGCCTGGACATGGCGGCATTCTTGACCGCATGGATAGCGTGTTGTTTGCCGTCATTATGGTATATTATTGGGTGATATGGGCAATTCGGTAAAAAATCTTGCTATCCTCGGTGCCACCGGCTCCATCGGCAGGCAGACACTTCAGGTCATCCGTAGTTTGCCCGGCCGCTTCCGCATTATGGGGCTGACAGCAGGGCAAAACCTCGACCTGCTGGCAAAACAAATCGCTGAATTCCAACCAAAATTCATCTATTACCAATCAGTGAATAAGCACCATAAACTGACCGACACCGGTTGTGAATTCCTATCACTGGAGGAAATTGCCAGCCAGCCCGAAGTGGATACCGTTGTCATCGCTACCTCCGGAAAAGCCGGACTACTAGCCACACTCGCCGCCGTCAGAGCCGGTAAGAATGTTGCCATTGCCAATAAAGAACCGCTCGTGATGGCAGGTGAAATCATCACCCGCGAAGCAAAAGTTAGCGGTGCCCGAATTCTCCCGATTGATAGCGAACACAGTGCCGTCTGGCAATGCTTGAATGGAGAACCACAACCGCCTGCCAGAATTATTCTCACAGCCTCCGGTGGTCCGTTCCGCGGCTACTCAACACAAGAATTGAACAATGTTACTGCCAGCCAAGCGCTAAAACACCCATCTTGGCAGATGGGTAAAAAAGTAACCATTGACTCCGCTACGCTGATGAACAAGGGTTTGGAAATCATAGAGGCTCACTGGCTCTTTAACGTCCCGATTGACAAGATCAGCGTCATTATTCACCCGCAGAGCATCATCCACTCTATGGTGGAGTTTGCAGATGGCTCATTCAAAGCCCAGCTATCTTACCCGGATATGCGGCTTCCCATTCAATATGCCCTGACCTATCCGGAGCGCGTCCCTAATCCCGAACTGCCGAAGTTAGAGTGGAGTAAAATCAAGACATTTACCTTCGAGCCACCGGATTTCACAACTTTCCCCTGTCTGAAACTGGCAATCAAAGCCGCAAAGACGGGCGGAACAGGTCCGACGGTGCTCTGCGCCGCCGATGAAGTTGCCGTTGAGCTATTTATGAAAGACGCCATCAAATTCACTGAGCTTGCCTGCCTGGTAAAACAAGTTCTACAGGAACACAAGCCCATCCCCAACCCGACACTTGAAGATATTATGCAGGCTGACAATTGGGCAAGAGAATATACTCTTAAACTGGCTGGGAAGAAGATCTGATGCTGGTTACAATCGTATCCTTTTTTCTTTTATTAATCGTTCTCATTCTCGCTCACGAACTGGGACATTTTGTCACTGCCAAACTTTCTAAAGTGAAGGTTGAGGAATTCGGGATTTTTCTGCCTCCGAGAATAATTTCATTCAAAAAAGGCGAAACTATCTATTCGCTGAATGCCATTCCCCTCGGTGGATTTAATAAACTGGCGGGGGAAGAAGACCCCAAGGCACCAGGAGGCTTGGCGAGTAAAAGCATTCCGACCAGATTGCTGGTGCTCAGCGCGGGCTCGCTGATGAACATCATACTTCCCTTGATACTATTATCAATCGCCTTTATGATTCCTCATCTGGAAGCTGTAAATAATATATTGACAGATACAGGAGAGCTATTCGTACAAGAGGTTGTGGCAAATTCGCCGGCGGCTGAGGCAGGCATCAAAGCCGGCGACATCATTCTGAGCATCAACGAAGAGCAGATCCTTAATGTGAGTGATTATGAACGTATCATTAACCTCAACCTGGGTAAAGAAATTACCATCAAAATCAA
>JAPLHG010000120.1 GCA_026389745.1 Chloroflexota bacterium
GGTGGTCCCCAAAAACTGGACAGGTTGTTAAGGTAGAGTTCTGCTCCTAAACTAAGAAAATAAGAGAGGAGCAGGAAATTGAAACAAACCCGCAGACAACACAACCCAGCATTTAAAGCCAAGGTAGCCATGGAAGCAATAAAGGGCGAGGAGACCATCGCTGAATTAGCCAGGCGATTTGAGGTACACCCCAGCCAGATCCATAAATGGAAGAGGGAACTGGTAGAAGGTGCCGCAGGCATCTTCGGCGGTAACCATGATCACAACGGGAAAGGCGACGAGAAACTCATGGCTCAGTTATACCAGCAGATTGGACAGCTCAAGGTGGAGAAAGATTTTTTAGAGAAAGGGTTGGGTCGCTGGGTGTAGAGCAAAGGCGTGCAGTAGTTGTCCGCCGGCGTCCGTCGCTCTCAGTGGTGCGTCAGTGCAAATTGTTAGACATCAGCCGCTCCGGACTGTACTACCAGCCGTTAGGAGTCTCTGACGAGGACCTCAACCTGATGAAATTGATTGATAAGCAATACATGGCTACACCGTTCTACGGTGCCCGCAAGATAGCCGCCTGGCTGAAGAGTGAGCGCCACAACATCAACCGGAAACACGTCCGGCGACTGATGCAAATCATGGGATTGCGGGCGATTTACCGGCGTCCCCGGACCAGTAAGCCGGCACCCGGTAATAAAATCTACCCTTATCTGCTGAATGGCTTGAAAATCACGCGGCCGAATGTAGTATGGTGCGCGGACGTAACGTATATTCCAATGGCGCGGGGATTTATGTATCTGGTGGTCATCATGGACTGGTACAACCGGTATGTGCTCTCATGGAGGCTGTCCAATACCCTGGATGCCGACTTCTGTGTCGAGGCACTGGAAGAGGCTCTCAGGAAAGGACGACCGGACATCTTCAATACCGATCAGGGAACCCAGTTTACCGGCAGGGCTTTCACCGGGCTTCTGGAACAACATGGAATCCGGATCAGCATGGATGGGAGGGGGAGCTATAGAGATAACCTGTTTATTGAGAGGCTGTGGCGGACAGTAAAGTACGAAGAAGTGTATTTAAAGGCATATCAGGATGGCAGAGCTGCCCGAAGCGGAATCGGTGACTATTTCCGTTTCTATAACACCCAACGACCCCACCAAGCCATGGGATATAAGACACCGGCTGAGGAATACTTCTCTGATAGAGTGGTAATTATTAACGAAGTATGATAGAATCCGAGGAACAAGATATTCATACTATTACCGCAGTCAGGATGTCAGGACACTATCTTAATTCAGAGTAATTCCTGTCCAACCAATGGGGACCACCTCATAGAATTGGCGTACCAAAAAGGGTTTGGTGGGTTCCTCGCAATGAAAAGGAGCAAAACGAATGGATATTATTTCGAGATTCACAAGGATTGCAAAGGTAACGTTGGATGAGATAAACAAACCAGAAAGCTATGTGAAAGGCGACGCATTTGAAGACTACATACGTGTTCACCTTCTTGTTAAAGATAGATATGACCTATTGCAAAGAACCCATGACTATACAACCAATAAAGGTGATTTTGTTGAAAATACCAAAGAACCCGATTTCAAATTCAGGTCAATTAAAACTGGTAAGGAGTTCTTTGTTGAAGCCAAATATCGTTCCGTTTATCACGAAAACGCGATTGAGTGGTGCAAACCATATCAACTAAAAAGATACAAGGACATTGATAAAAAAACACCCGTGTATGTAATAATTGGTGTTGGGAAGGAATCCAATTCTCCCGGTCAGATATTTTTTATACCCCTCAAGGATATCAAATATACGAAACTATTCCGGGCTTTCTTAAAAGATTATGAAGTATCAGTTAACTCACCCATAGACTATAGATTGCTTAAATAGCCATACTATCTCACTAACGGATGGCGCTTGCAATAATCGTTCCTTTATCTATTGGTACATAGTTTCACGCCTGAAGTCTAGACGTGAAATTCAGCGCACCTTTTTATACCGCGAGGTAACAATCCGCCAGAACGTGCATCTTGTTATTTAAGGTGTATACGAGTAAAATCCTATAAATAGGTGGTTAATTAACCTAAGCAACGACACTGACTCTTTCTGTTGGGTTTATAATTTGATATCAATCGATAACCAAAGAGGTGTAAAATGGGCGAACAATCTGACCAACTGAGGTTTGCGGTACTGATTGATGGTGACAATGCTCAGGCGTCTCTTCTTCCTCAAATCTTGGCAGAGGTCAGCAAAGTCGGCCTGATAACGATCAAGCGGATATACGGAGACTGGACCACTACAAACATGAATAGCTGGAAGAATTCACTTCACAAACATGCGATTCAGCCCATTCAGCAGTTCAGGTATACAATCGGCAAGAATTCTACAGATAGTGCGATGATAATTGACGCGATGGATCTGCTCCACAGCAACGATGTCGGCGGCTTCTGCATTGTTGCCAGTGACAGCGACTACACACGACTGGCAACAAGAATCAGAGAGGAAGGCCTTTTCGTCATTGGAGTGGGAGAGAAGAAGACCCCAGAAGCTTTCACCAACGCCTGTAACCAGTTTATCTACTGTGAAAATCTGGTTGTAACCAAGGAAATGACAAAGAAATCAGAAAAGCAGGAGAAGTCTGACGCACCTGACCCTTTAAACCTTCTCCTCGAAGGGTTCAATCTAGCTGCGAAAGAAGAGGAATGGATTCATCTGTCGGCGCTTGGCTCCGTTCTCCGACAATTGGATCCAGCATTCGATCCCCGTACTTACGGTCACCAGCAGCTGCAGTCTCTCATTAAAAAATATCCGGGAACATTTACGCTCAAACGAGACAATTCAAGAAAGCCACCGGTAGTATATGTCGCGCTGGCGACCCCATAAAAGAAGGCAGACGAATCATAAACTTGTGCTCAATCCTAGCCTCAAAATGTAAATAAAGGAGGGGAAGGTCGGGTAGAGACAGTCCGCATAGATGTGGTTCACTTTACAGAGCACCTGGTTGCACAATGCGTCATGCTGTGTTCTTTCACCACCGGGAGGCACCAAACGCCTGAAAAAATGAGGCTTCCCGCCAAGTCGACCGTATAATAAAATGTGGGACCACTGTTTTGCATGAACCGGTAGAGGAAAGCGGCTCCTATGAGTAGTCTTAATCCCGCAATTATAAAAAACGGCCGAGAAAACCCTGCATGGAGCTCGACATGGTGACTATGGGAATCCTGGCAGTAGGAATAGCATACGTGCTGGGTTCGATACCCTTCGCCTTTATAGTCACTTACCTGAAAAAGAATGTCGATATCAGACGGTTGGGTACAGGTAATGTCGGTACCATGAACACCGCCCGTGAAATTGGGCTGTTTTTCGGGATAGTTGTCCTCCTGTTAGATATGGCAAAGGGTTGGCTGGCTATCTTTATCGCGCAACGGCTTGGGCTATCGCTGCTTTGGATGTTTCCAGTAGGGTTTGCTGCAGTATCAGGACATAGCTGGTCTCTTTTTCTCAAATTCAGAGGAGGCAGGGGAGTTGCTACTACTCTGGGAGTCCTGCTGGCGCTCGCACCGCTGGAATTCGGTATGGTATTTATCGTGATATTAACGATATTCTTGTTGACGAGGAATTCAGGCCTCGCTGTTGGGGTTGGATTAGTTATCTTACCGCTGGCTCTCTGGGCTTTTGGGAAAGAAGAGAGTCTAATACTGTACTCTCTTATTATGGCTATTTTCCTCGGGTTGCGAAACATATTGGCTTCGAAACCAGATTTAAGGAAAATGCGTATTTACCTAAACTCTACTTTCCGAATTTATCCCGCCTTTTGGCATAAAAGAAAAGGGTAAATCCGATTTCTAAGGGGAAGTTAATCCCTCCCTGAAACGTGGTTTCTGTGGATTCACAGGCTCAACGGTTGTCTGGCTTAGATCGATAGTTCGAATCCCCACGGCTGGAATAAGGTATCCAAATTGTGCCATAGATGTGCACGTAAATTTAACTTAATTATCTTACCGAGTATAATGCTAGTAGTGCTCCGGGATAAAAAGGAAGTACGAAGTGCCAATGAACGAAGGCTTCGGTAAAAATTTATGATAACTATTGAAAATCTAACCAAGAAGTTTGGTAAAGTCACCGCAGTCGAGGGACTTACGTTCCAGGTTAAAGAAGGCGAGGTCTTTGGTTTTCTGGGGCCGAACGGCGCGGGCAAGACCACTACCATCAGGATGCTTTGCTGCCTGATATCAAAGACCAGTGGAGAGGCCACAATAGGCGACTATCACATAGGCAAGGCAGATGATTCCTTGCAAATCAGGAGGATGATTGGGCTGATCCCTGACAATGTTGGCCTTTACGATGATTTGACTGCCTCCGAAAATCTCGACTTTTACGGGAAGCTCTATGAATGCCCTGAAGGACCAAGGAGAGAAAACATCGAGCGGTTTCTCAAGATGCTAGACCTATGGGAAAGAAAAGACACCCGGGCAGGCTCATTTTCTAAAGGGATGAAACAGAAACTGGCATTAGCTCGTGCCCTAGTTCACGAGCCAAAAATACTATTCATGGATGAGCCTACGGCCAACCTGGATCCTGAATCAGCGAAGACCGTCAGGGATTTCATCCTAGAAGTCAAGAAGCAAGGCAGGACCATTTTCCTCAACACCCATAATCTTGACGAAGCCCAGAGAGTCTGTGACCGGATCGGTATAATAAAAAAGAAACTTCTAACGATTGGCACACCCGAACAACTCAGGGAATCCCTCTCCAAACCCAAGACGGAAATTCGACTGGCTCAGGTAACGGAGACTATGCTCAGTACATTGAGAAAGCTCATTCCAAACAAAATTGAGGTCTCTGACAATAAGTTACTTATTGATGTGACTGACCCCGATAAAGAAAACCCGGCTATCATCGCTGCCATCGCCTCGACCGGAGGTCAGGTACGAGAGGTCACCCAGCTTGCCCCAACGCTCGAAGATGTCTATTTGCAGATAGTGAAGGAAACGAAATGAGAATTTCGAAGGCCTGGATTGTCGCTACCAAGGATATGAGGGTATTCCTGAGAAGAAAGTCCGCCAATTATTCATTGGTTCTATTCCCTCTTATCGTTAGCGTTGGTCTTCCTCTTGTACTCCGTTTTGTGGGGGCAAGACAGGGAGGCCTTAGCAGCACACGGCTACCGATCCTAATGAACTCATTTTCCTTCTTTTTCCTAATCGGGGCAGCGTTGCTGCCTACTGTACTAGCTTCCTACAGCCTGGTCGGTGAAAAGATCGAGAAAAGTCTGGAACCACTCCTTGCTGCACCTATCACAGATAGCGAACTTCTTCTCGGAAAGAGTATTGCCGCCTTCATTCCACCTGTCGGTGCAATCTACATCAGCTCTATCGTTTTCATGGTGTTAGCCAATCTCGTGACCCATAATACTCTCGGTTATTTGTATTTCCCAAACTGGGCTATCGGTTTAATACTCTTATTACTTACACCACTTTCAGCCATTCTTTCCATCGAGTGGTGTGTCATTGTATCTTCGAGAGCTAGCGACGCACGCGCTGCTCAGATGCAAGGTCTGTTCATCGCGCTTCCTCTCCTCGCTATTTATGTTGCCAGCGAAGTCGGGGCAATATCGCTAAACACGAGCACTCTTCTGATCATTTCCGCTGTCATCCTAGTAGCAGATATAATTCTCTTCTTCCTGAGTACAAAGACATTCCAGAGAGAAGAGATATTGACGAAGTGGACGTAATAAAAGGTTCTTTTTAATAGGCAGAAGAGGAAATGAGTATACAACATATTCTCGTAATAGTCGTACCCACGATAATTATTATGGCCATTGGGTATTTTGTGCGTCGATCTCTTGGCCGTAAGAAGAAATGAGCATTAAAAAGAAAACTATCATAATAGTCGTAGCTACCTTAATAGTTATCGCAGTTGTGTTTATTGTGCGCCGTATTCTCGGACTCGGGTACAATATTTAGCAGACAACATGAAAAACATTTTTAAACTGTAAACAATATTTAACGTGACAAGGTGCGCATATAAGAGTACTTCCTAAGAAATCCATGCAAAGGTTATAGAAAAGACTCTCCCCGAAACAGACCGAGGAGTTCTAGGTATCGTCCCCTTTGGTGGAGCATATTCGTTTTGCTAGCAATCTGAAGAAACTCAATTGAGGGCAGGTACTTATTTGATTTTGTGCAGATAGCGATTTTGAGAACCGTTTTCAGTGATTGATAACTTTTAACCCTGATGCTAATATTGGACAACCCAACCAAGGTCTTGAAAGAGTAGTTGTCCGCGGGTAGATTACTTGAGAAAGGGTATGATTAGACAAAAGACCAGCAGCGACCGAGGTGAGAAGCAATTTGGCTCAATTGATTATTTCAAGATTACCATCTTAGGTTTTGCCCTTACCGCTCTATGGAGTTCCCTGGGCAGCATCCTGTTACCTATACGAATATTGGCATATGTCCCTGAATCACAGAAGAATACCTACTTGGGACTTCTCACCTTCACTGGTCTCGTAGTGGCGATAATTGTACAACCGATCGCCGGCACTTTCAGCGACTGTACTAACTCACATTGGGGACGACGACGGCCATATATCCTGCTAGGGATGCTATTTTCACTTATCATTTTACCGGGGATAGGCTTAGCCAGCACGTACGTTGCCATTTTCATTGTGTACTGCCTACTGCAAATTTGTAGCAATACCGCGCAAGCTTCATACCAGGCCTTCATCCCGGAACTTGTACCTAAAAACAAGCGAGGGTTGGCTTCAGGGGTGAAAAGTCTACTTGAGGTGTTAGGTGGGGTTGCCCTGGTGCGAGTGACAGCCTACCTCATGGGTCGTTACTTCGCAGGGGGAGGGGAATTCTGGATGTGGGTTGCTCTGGGTACTTTAATGGCGGTGATTCTCATTGCGACGATTATCACCTTGGTCACTGTGAAAGAACCGCCATCAACATGTGCTTCCGGTTTGTCCAGATCTGTTTTCAGGCAGAGGTTCAGGATTGATTTAAAAGTACATCGTGATTTCGGCTGGTTTCTAGCGGCACGAGGACTACTCGGGATACCAGGCGTCGCCCTTCAGATATACGCCCTGTATTACCTGACGGATGTGGTTGGAATACCTAATCCGGCATTGGTAGCCGGTGATCTGCTGGTAGTGGTCGGTATTTGTTTACTGTTGACAGCCTATCCTGCCGGTCGGCTATCAGACCGGATAGGACGTAAGCCAATAGTCATGGCTTCCGGCATGCTTGGGGCATTAGGTATCGTGGCTTTGTTTTTCTCCAGAAGCTACCTGCAACTCATGTTTTCGGGTGCTCTTCTTGGTATAGCGAACGGGGCTCTGCTCAGTGCTAGCTGGGCACTGGCTACGGACATGGCGGTAAATGGGGAAGAGGCCAAGTACCTGGGGTTAACCAATCTGGCAATGGCTGGCGGTTCGGCGCTGGCCCGCTTGGTCGGTCCGGTAATTGATTTTTTCAACGGAATAAGCCAGGGTTTGGGTTACCAGGTTATGCTTCTTGTTTGTCTGATCAGTTTCGTTACCGGTGCCGTACTCATTGTAAAGGTCAAACGGATCAAACCCTTGGCAGGGCAGTGACGGGAGTTGATGTACCCCCTGCGCCTGCAGAACGCAATTACTGCAATCGAAAGGGAAGCACAATTACATGTCTGGGGGTGTCGCCCTCGGCCGCACGGCGGTGATATTCGTCAGTAGCTTCATCCCGTTCGCATAGTTCCAAATCTGAAAGCTTACCCTCATTCTGCTTGGTTACGGTTCGCCCTGCCTTTTCAAACGCGTAAATTAAATCAGAGTCTATGCGGTCCAAAGAAAAGGCAAATGCACCCGATTGGCACGATTCGTTGACAGGTAAGAACGAAGCTAGTAATATTAGCTCGTTATTTCCGGATGCGTTCTTCATAGTGAATTTGGTGGAGGGGTTTTTACAGGATGGACATCAAGAAACTCCAAAAAATAGTCGGAGAAAAGATGGTTATCACCGACCGGGAGAGAATGCAGACTTATCTTGTTGATGAAACGGTTGTCGGAGTTAGACCTGATCCGGCGGCAAACGTTGTCCTCGTCAAACCCGGCACCAGTCAAGAGGTTTCGGAGATTTTAAAACTTGCAAATCAGGACAGAACACCTGTCTTTGTCAGGGGTGGTGGGACAGGGCTCTGTGGCGGGTCGATTCCAACCAGGGACGGGCTGCTCATATCGATGGAAAGATTCAACCGGGTTATCGAAATGGACACCGATAATCTGATGATTACTGTCGAAGCGGGCGTGACTCTGGCAGACATTCTGAAGGCAGCGGATGCCGCTGGGCTTATCTTTCCTCCCCACCCCGGGGATGAGGGGGCACAGGCTGGCGGGATGGTAGCTTTAAATGCCGGCGGTACCCGGGCAGTAAAATACGGGTGATGCGTAACTATGTTAAAGGGCTTGAAGTAGTCATCCCCACCGGAGAAATCATGAGTTTCGGTGGTAAACTGTTGAAGAATAATCAGGGATTTGACCTTTTGCAGCTCATGGTAAATAGTAGCGGGCTTCTAGGGATTATCACGAAAGTTGTATTTCGCCTTTACCCTAAGCCTGAAGCCATGATAACGCTGATAATTTCCTATGACAGCCGTTATGATGCGATAAACAGCGTCCCCAAAATTCTCAGGAGTGGCACAATGCCTCTCGCGTTGGAGTATTTTGAACGTGACGTGATTAAAGAGGCATCCCAACGTGTCGGCATTGGGTGGCCCGTAGAGAAAGGCGCCGCGTATCTTATGATTATTCTGACGGGCTCCAGCGAGAATGATTTGTATGCCCAGGCAGAGAAAATTGCCAAAGTCTGTGAGGATTCCCGGTGTACTGATGTGCTGGTAGCTGAGAAACCAGAGCAGCAATCGGAAATCATGAAACTGAGGAGTGCGCTTTTCCCCTCTTTTAAAGAAAGGATGGGCGATACACTTGACATAACCGTACCGCCGGCCAGCATCGGGGTGCTCTTGGAGAAGGTAGATGAGATCGCGAGGAAATATAAAACGGTAATCCCTACCTATGGTCACGCGGCTGACGGCAACCTCCATGCCCACGTTATGAAAGATCTGAGTGAACGCGGGCTCTTAAACCAGGTCAAAAGAGAGATTTATACGGAAACTCTCAAACTCGGCGGTATCCTCACCGGAGAACACGGCATAGGGCAGATAAGAAATAAGGATCTCGACCTCATACCAGATAAAAAGCAGTGGGAATTAATGTGGGGGATCAAGGAACTTTTTGACCCGAACAATATTCTTAATCCGGGTGTCGGACTACCGCCAAGGGGTCTTTAATTTGGCTGTCAGCCTGTATTGTGATATTCATCGGTATTGCCTTCTATCTATTTCGAAAAAATAATATTCCATTACCACTAGGGGAGAAGTGCTTTCTCAGGTCTGAATTCAATCAAATCATTATTTGCAGCTGGTTAATCATTTCTGGCGGAGAAGACTTACTACTATGCACCTCAGCTTAAGGCACTTTTTTCTCGGCGCTTATGTCGGATGCCATTTTTGCTAATGCTAATTCGACGCTCCTGGCAACACCCTCGGCCATGATATCTCCCTCGGGCTTACAATCGTCGCCAACCAGGTACAAGCCCGGTAGGGGCGATATTAACCGGTAATCTGTACCTTGCGTAGCCTTGTTTACCGGCCAACCGTCATTGAAAAACCCAATGTTAAGAAGATGACAATGCTTCCGAAAACTGGCGCCGAATATCATGTCCAGATCATCCCATGCCATCGCCAACTCGGATGAGAGGTCATTTGTCTGGCTAACCTGGTAGGTAACGATCAGGTGTTTGTTTTCGGGGGCTAATGCCGGGTCGGCGTTGCTTGGTTGGACAATCCCGCAGATTGCTTTACTGTCTAAGCAGAACATAATGCCTTTATGGGGGATGAGCGAAACGTCGCTTGCAAAATGCAACTTCAATCCCTGCGCTACCTTTGTTTTCCCGCTAGATTCCGTGTTTCTTGCGAACGCCGAGCGCCCCAGTAGATTAGCAGTGCGTTCGACGCCGATGTCAGACACTACGCATCGGCAAGACAAAACCCGGGACTCATGGCTCTTTCGATTTGTCGACTTGACCCCTGAAATTTTCGTTCCTTCCACCAAGATTTGTTCGGCTGTTTCAGATTTCAGTACACTGCCGCCGTTAGCGTTAATTGACTCCTCTAGATTATCTATTATCGCCTTACATCCCCCTTGGGGCACTTGCGGTAAACCAAAGTCCTTCGTATTCTTAAAAAGATGCCGTATTTCATTATAGGGCACATCGCCAGCCTGCATGCTGACGGAAAAATTGATGAACTTATTGGAAAGACTCAATAACACCGGTGACTCGGTTTGTGTGTTAAGCCACTCGGCAAACGATATGTCCCCTGGTAGGCGTTTCTCCATTTTCAAGCGCACCAGTATCTTGGCCAAA
>JAPLHG010000093.1:0-6010 GCA_026389745.1 Chloroflexota bacterium
ACCAAAATAAGCACAAGTGCCAACGATGAAGGAGAGAATGATGGGAACCAAAGGCAGACATAATGCAAAGAAACCAAAGCAGAGCAAGACGAAAAAGGAAGAAGCGAAGAAAGCCACACCGGAACGTTGAGATAAATAGGTCATCAGGATAACGGAGCCTTATAGAATTTCATACTATCTTGGAAGTTTATAGACCTCGTGTACCTCTGCACCATCTCCAAACTCTCCCATCTACCCAAATCCTTTATTGTCATTGTATCTACACCTGCTTTGCGTAACAAACAAGCGAAGGTCCGGCGGAAGACATGGGGATTGTAGGATAAACCGGTTTCTTTTTCCAAACGTCGTAGCATCGAAGTGATCCCCCATTGATTAAGACCCCAAATATTATTATTGGGTTCATATTGTGCAAGCCATTTGGTAAGATACTGCCGTGAAAGCTCACCAAATGGAGCCAGAGCCTCTTTTCTACCTTTGCCCATCACTCTGATAGTCCCAGTTACCCAATCTATGTCCTCGGGCATTATGTGAGTAAGTTCCGAAAGCCTCAGACCACTTTCGGTAAAAACGGCAATGATTGCTTTGTTAAAACCCCGAAAGGGTAACATTATCGAAAGTTCTCACCGTGTGTACAATTTGTCAGATATTGATTATGTGAGTAGATACTCCACTGAAAAGGAGCCACGTTGCCGTTTATGGGTAGAAGGTTTTGCAGTTGCTTATGCTGATTCACAAGAGAAACTGGCTATTTATCAAAGATTACACAGTGATTTGATTGAGAGGTTCTCCTCATCATCAAAGACCAAGGAATTAGCAGAACTTTTAATCGCCTTCGAAGACCATGATAACAAGCTGTCGGCGGATTTTAATGAAATCGCCTCCAGACCTGTACTTCTCGGCTAGTGCAAAGTCTGCAGAAGTTAGTCTGGGATATTAACTTTAGAACAGACCATCTGTAGGGGGGGTATCGGTTGAAACCTCTTTTCGACCCAACTTAGATAATCGAAAGGATCACTAACCGCCAGCGTGGAAGCGCAAAATCATTCAGATACCCTGGGGACATGGGGACGTCCAGTTTGCAACCTGATATAATCATAACAGTGAAGAATAAACTCAAAAGTCTATGTAATCAGGCTTCGTTTGACCGCTTAATCATCCTACTTGTGTTTGTTGTTTTGGTCATTGCACAAGCATCGGCAGGGCAAGTCAGGAAAGTGTCTATTTGGACATTCTTTGCTCTAACTATTATCTTGTTTATCCGTTTTTGCATATATTTGTCTAGGAGTCTTCCTAAGAGCAATCCAGATTGCTATAGAGGTAAGGTAGCAATGAGTCTAATGACGAAACTGGCGAATGAAATGAACGTCAGGCTACATCCGACCAAATCGCTCGAAATTATACCTCAATTGCGAGGTGCCAGTTCTTCCTTTTGGTTTTTCTCGAATGGAGGCAGAGTGAGTATAGGCTGCACTATCCTCTGTGGACTTGACGATCTTGCATTAAAGGGTGTTCTTGCGCACGAGCTTGCTCACCTGAAAAAGAGGCATTCTGTAAAATTTTTACCATGTCTCCTTCTATTTGTTCCGATAATAGTTTACTGGATTGTCTCAAAGTCCACGCCCATAATTCCAATTCTTCTTACTTTTACCATAGGGGCTCTCGTATTCTCACTAGTATTCTCACTAGTTTCTTGGCATTATGAATACCAAGCTGATGCTGAAGCAGCTACATATGTTGGGAAAAAGGATATGGCTCATGCGCTTGAACAAGCGGCAAGACTTATATATAGACCTGGAGATACTCTGGAACACCCTTCNNNNTTTCAAAAAGAGAATTTCACGCTTGTTGTCAGAAGGGGAGCGAATTCCTTGACATGGCACAGATATAGTGCGCCTGCGAAGTGTCGTTTTACGAAAGCGTAAAAATATTGCATCTGTTCTCGCGTTACACTTTTTAGTGTTTTGTGTTGTTGACCACGATCGCTCAACCTGCTAACATCATTGTCGAAGTCGCAGGTAAGAGGCGGGAAACAGGGATTATGGGAAACTGGAGAGGATACGAGAAGGCTGCCACTGACTTGCTTAATCATTTTGCCAGTCATTTTGGCCTGGTTCGAGTAGAGGGCAAACAGATGATACGTGGCCTAGAATCAGGGACTTGGTGGGAGATCGAGGCTAAAGGCGTGCGAGAAGGATCCCACACTGGGTTCGTAATCATTGAGTGTCGGCGATATACAAAATCAAAACAAAACCAAGAGAAGTTGGCAGCTCTCGCATACCAGATTGAAGATACCGGGGCCGTTGGAGGAATACTGGTGAGTCCGTTGGGCCTTCAGCGAGGGGCAGCAAAGATAGCAGCCGCCAAAAACATCATTGAAGTTAAACTCAACACGGACTGTACTTTGGAAGAATTCGTAATGAGTTTCTTGGGAAAGCTCATGGCTGGCATCAAGGAGACAGTTGTGCTAGGTGATAGCCCTGTCATCGTGCTATCGAGAAACTGTAAGAGCTGCGGCAGAATGTTTAAGTTGCTTGACAATGAGACTATCTGCCCGGATTGCCGTACTGACAAGCAGTCACCATCCAAAGTCATCACCTGAAGCCATTATTGGGCGGATTGTACAATGTGGGTAAAAAGGTCCGCTGAATATTACGCCTGAACTGTGAGTGTGGCATCGCCGGCGAATAAGGAACCTTTATTGTGCTCCAAACCGGGGTAGTGTATCATTTTGAATTTAAACCGATTCGTCGTTTTTAGCCCTGCATCTTTAGTTCGTGAGTCTTGTGAATAACGTATGCCATCGGTAGTGTCAGTAAGAGCTTCTAGGCGATTTTCGCAGTGTTTTATATCTCCTCCGTAGTAGTTAGATAAATATAGTAACCTATCGCTATACTTAGAAGAAAAATAGTGTTCCAAGGACGAGTAATCCAATCCCCAAAGTCTTTATATTCTTCTGTTGGATTATTTTTATCAATCCTCATCTTTTCTAAGATACAATACCGCTCAAGCATAGTCAATGCCGATAACTGCGACGCCAGAGGGAAGAAATATCTGTATATTGGGACACAGAGTAGAGTCAATCTCTCCCTGAAACACCCATTTTTAGCTTTACGCATTGACAAATAAGCAAGTTTAGTCCCAAATTGATTTTCAACTTCAATAGCGGACTTAGTCGTGGCCTGCCTAAAAGATTCCGGCTAATCAGGAATGTAGCCGTTGGTAAACAGACTACAAGTCTCTCTCTGGCCCTGCCAACAAAAACATACATACTAATGAACGCTACACACTTGCAGAGAGCTTCGGCTTCAGCCGTATAATGGCAGTTTGCCCGGGTTGCGCGAATCTAGTCTACTCCTCAATGCGGCACCACGGTTAATTAAGTCTTCCCAACATTTATTGAAATCTGTGAATTTTGGAGCCCAACTAATAGTACCTTGACCTATAGAACAATGGGGAGTTTTCGGAAAGATTATCTAGTGAGTTTGTTATCCACACACTACCTTAATCTGTTTGTAATAATTCGGTGTAATAATCATTTAAACAGTGATAACATAGGATAAAAGAGATGGATATTTCAGATTCGAAGTTATTTACCCCGCGTGAAATAGCGCTTCTTTCTCCTGATGATATCTATAAAAAGCTAGACAGTACCAGAAAAGGACTTTCATCAGCCAAAGCGGAGGAGTGCCGTAAACGTGTCGGAACCAACTTTTTGCCGCAACTGCCGACGCCACCAGTGTGGCAAAAGTTCCTCTTACAATTTCGTGATTTGTTTGCTGTCCTTCTCTTGATAGCTGCCGGCATTTCATTTTTAACTTATATTCTCGGAGGGCATGACTTTTACTCACTGAAAGTTTGCATTGCCATTTTATGTGTTGTTCTGCTGAATGCTTCTATTGGATTTGTACAGGGATATATGGCCGAACATGCCACCACCATGCTGCAGAAACTGGTGCCGCATAATGCGCGTGTCCTCCGTGACGGGGAAGAAGTAGTTATCCCCACGACTGAGTTGGTTCCGGGTGATATTATTCTGCTGGAAGAGGGTGATGATGTACCGGCTGATGCCCGCTTGGTCCGGGCATACGAGTTATCTACCAGTGAGATTAGTTTAACCGGAGAGAGCACTCCGGTGCGCAAAACTGCCGACCCTGTGGTAGAAACCAACCTATCAGAAACTGAACTCTCCAATCTGATATTTATGAGCACGACAATTGCCAGCGGGTTCGGATTGGGCATCGTCTACGGCACCGGGTTAAATACTCAGTTCGGGCATGTCTACCGTTTGAGCGCCCAGGTTAAAGAGAGACTAAGTCCTTTGCAAATCGAGTTAGCTACGATGGCTAAAACGGTATCCAGTGCGGCAATCGCCATCGGTATTGTGATGTTTGTCATCGGTCATTTCCTTGGATTGACATTGATCGAGAATCTTTTATTTGCCTTGGGCGTAATGGTTTGTTTGGTACCTGAAGGAATGTCGGCTACATTAACTGTCTCTCTAGCACTCGGGGTTTCTTTCATGGCCAAGGGAAAAGTGCTCATTAAGAGGCTGTCTACTCTGGAGACACTGGGAGCCACGACTGTCATTTGCACTGATAAAACAGGCACATTGACCCGCGGGCAAATGACCATGGTGGGAATATATGTCGGGGGTAAAAGATACCGTGTTACCGGTACGGGTTATACGCCGACAGGTCACATCGAAGATACCGACGGGAACAAAGTATCTGTTCTGGATGCATCGCTATTGGAGGGGGTAAAATGCGCTGCTCTTTGCACTACGGCACGTCTCGTTCCCCCCCAAAATCTCGGAGAAGAATGGCAGATAATCGGCGACCCAACCGAAGGTGCACTGCTGACTGCTGCTGCCAAAGTGGGTTTAACTGCGGATGAACTTGCCAATAAGTATCCTCGATTTGCGCTGCTGCCTTTTGATTCTGGACGCATGCGGATGTCATCCATTAACAAAATCGGAGACAGCTACATCGCCTATATCAAGGGCGCTCCCAGCGCGGTCATCGAACGTTGCACTCATATTCTGGAAAATGGTAAAGAACGGGCATGGAGTGAACAGGAACGCCAGATAACCATAGAAGAGAATAATGCGATGGCAGAGGGGAGTTTACGCGTTTTAGCACTTGCCAGAAAAACGTTGACGCAGGAAGCGGCTAATAGAAAGCAATCGGATGAAATAGAACAGGGTCTTTGTTTCTTAGGGCTGGTAGGTTTAATGGATCCGCCGCGGGTCGATGTCATAGAGGCAGTGAAGGCTACCAGAACCGCCGGCTTGCGTATTGTCATGATAACCGGTGATTTCGGGTTGACTGCTGATGGGATCGCTCATGCCACGGGAATATCACAGGAAAGACTGACGCGTATTATTACTGGTTTCGACCTGGATAATATGAGTGAAACGGAGCTGAAAAAAGAATTAGCCGAACATCGTGAAATTATTTTTGCACGGGCGACTCCAGAACATAAATTGCGGGTAGTAACCGCTTTAGAATCACAGGGTGAAGTAGTAGCGGTAACCGGTGATGGTGTAAACGATGCCGTGGCACTGAAGCAGGCAGACATCGGTATCGCCATGGGCCTGGCCGGGACTGATGTGGCACGTGCCGCTTCCGAGATGGTGCTTCTGGATGATTCGTTTGCTTCTATAATACGCGCTGTCAGGTACGGACGGGCTATCTATGACAATATCCGGCGTGTGGTCATTTATCTTTTCTCCCATAATATGGCTGAACTTATGCCATACTTATTTGCCACTGTAGCTCGTATCCCTTTAGTACCGCTAAATGCCCTGCAAGTTCTTGCGATTGACCTTGGGTCGGATGTCTTGCCAGCCCTGGCATTGGGTGGTGAAGACCCGGAAGCAGATGTCATGCAGCGTCTCCCTCGTCCTAGAAAATCACGTTTATTAGACAGAAATACACTCGGGCGTATCCTCTTTCTTGGAGGAATACAATCGGTTGGAGCCATATTTGCTTTTGTTACGGGGCTACTAGTA
>JAPLHG010000093.1:6048-15492 GCA_026389745.1 Chloroflexota bacterium
TACTAGTAGGCGGTTGGGTGTGGGGTACCACATTACCGATGCATGACCCGCTCTACCGTCATGCGATTACTGCGACCCAGGCGGCTATCGTAATATCTCAGATTTTTAATAGTTTCGCGGTCCGCACTTCGCTTGATTCGGTGTTCAAAAAAGGGTTGTTCTCTAATCGGTGGTTATTAATGGCGCAGGTTGTGTCCGTATTCCTGATTGTCTTCATCAGCTATGCCCATCCACTTCAGGATATTTTTAATACGGCACCATTAACTGTGTTAGACTGGGCTATCGTTATCGGCTTTGGTGCTCTTTTATTTGGTGCTGAAGAAGTCCGTAAGGCTGTTTTACGGACTCGTAGTAAGCGCCGTGCTTAATAAGGAGGGGAGTATGAATATTATTATTATCGGATGCGGACGAGTAGGAG
Organism: Chloroflexota bacterium; assembly: GCA_026389745.1. Taxonomy (GTDB): domain Bacteria; phylum Chloroflexota; class Dehalococcoidia; order Dehalococcoidales; family Fen-1064; genus Fen-1064. The sequence goes on from JAPLHG010000093.1 coordinate 6,467, forward strand.
CGCGGCTTGCTTCACTATTGAGCAGCTCGGGTCACTCAGTTGTGGTGATTGATAAAAACCCCGAGGCTTTTGAGCGGTTGGAGCGTTCCTTCAAAGGTAAAACTATAGAGGGGGTGGGTTTCGACCGCAAAACGCTGATTGAGGCGGGGATTGAGCACGCCGACGCTCTTGCCGCCGTGACTAACGGCGATAATTCAAATATCGTCGTGGCATCTGTCGCTGCGCAAGATTTTCATGTGCCTCGGGTGGTAGCACGTATTAATGACCCGGTCAGGGCGGAGATATTCCCCAAGCTGGGAATTACTACAATATCATCGACTCTCTGGACATCAGGGCGTATCTTTGAATATTTGGTATCCCCTGAATTACACAATGTTTTCAGTGTCGGTAGTGCCGGTGTTCAACTCTATGAATTTGAAGTGCAAAACGTATTAGTGGACCGTAATGTGCAGGACCTCAATGTGGCCAATGAAATACGAGTAGTTGCCATCACCCGTGAAGGTGTCGGCTTCATCCCTGTTCTCGGTTCTGTTTTCAAGCGGCGCGATAGAGTCTTAGTTGCCGTAGATACAAGGTCGATTGATAAGCTAAAAGCAATGCTGGGGCTATCGAACTGATATTGGAGGAGGGCAGTAAATATGCAACCTTTATCAATACTGATTATTGGAGTCGGTAAATTAGGGCAGGAAAGCGGGCAGAGATTGATAGCTGCCGGTCACCGCCTGACTTTTGTAGAGAAGGACCATCAATTAGCGCAAAATGCCAGGGAAATTTTTGGCAATCGGATATTTTTAGGCGATGGTTGCGACCCTAAAGTCCTTGAGCAAGCGGGAATTAGTACTGCTCAAGTTATCATCGCTGCCACCGGGGATGATGAAGATAACTTGATTATTGCGGAACTCGCGCATCATATTTACGCGGTTCAGAGTGTATTAACCCGCGTCAACCGTCCGGAAAATCAATGGCTCTTCACAGCTCATCGTGGAGTTGATAGTGCCTTTTGTCCTGTTTCCATGGCAGCGGACTTTATTAAAGCGGAAATCGATAAACAAGCCGATAAGATTCAGGGTTGATAATAATTACCAGCGATTTGTCTCCTGAGTCTCTGTTGACTTCGGTCAAAGTGCAGATACATGGGCAATATGACCTGCCCCCAATAGCGATACCGGTTGTCCCCAAGTTATCTTAGGAACTAAATGATCTTGGGAATAGTTCCAATATCTGGTTGAGCATTCTGGAAGATTTTAGTAAATCGCTCAACCCATGAGTCTATGCTGATAACAGCGATTCCGGAAGGTAAAACTAGTTGGGTATTGTGAGATGGAGTAGGGTTGAAATCACACCTTCAATATTATCAGCGGGGCTCTATCCGGTGTTAGTTTAGAGTTCAACTCTCCCTGAAACACGATATATCGTAAAATGGCTGAGTAGTTACATTGAACCTAAAGCATCTCAGCCCTTCGGATTACATGATATGATGTGACATGATGTTAATTTTCGATTATTCGACTTTGATAGACCCTTTGTTAAGGGGCATCAGAAAGCGTATACCCGCATTCTCCGGTATGAAGCCAGGAGACAAAGTAATCGATGTTTGCTGCGGAACGGGAGCACAAGTTCTTGAGTACGGGCGATGTCGACCCGGGCATGCTCAAAATAGCTACAAGAAACATGATGAGACAGAAGGCGATAAATGTCTCCTTTCAACTTGCCGATGCAACCAATTTGCCTTTTCCGGATGGTTTCTTTGACTACGCGTCAGTATCGCTGGGATTACATGATAAGGAAAAGCAAATTCGATACCAAATCATCTCTGAGATGAAAAGGGTTACCAGGGAAGATGGAGCGCTTATACTCATTGATTTCAATGCTCCGCTACCAGGAAATGTGTGGTCTCTGATTGCGAGAACCGTAGAATCTTTCGTTGGCGGGACGCACTATCAGAGCTTCAAGGAGTATATCGCGAATAATGGGCTTGAGGGTATAATTAAAAATCACGGTCTGCGGGAAAAAGATAGAACTAGTCTTATGAATGGGCTGCTAACGGCTACGAAAGTGGAAATTGGTTAAGCTTACTCCAGTTATCCTCATTTGGTCGGGTTGACATTGTTTCGTTTTTATAATACGATAGTTATGAGCATATGCTCATAACTTAATGATATTGAGGAGTGCAGATGCCGCGTCCGATAAAATGCCGCCGGGTTGCGTTCCTCCCCGGAATAACATATTTCAAACCCGCTGGGATTCCTTTACGGGAACTGGAAGAGAACCTTCTAACCATAGATGAAATCGAATCCATCCGTCTCAGAGATATCGAAGATTTGGACCAAGAACAGTGTGCGGTTAAGATGGATATTTCCCGGGCTACTTTCCAAAGGATACTTGGATCGGCGAGGAGAAAAATCGCCGATGCTCTTCTCAACGGAAAAGCCATCAAAATACAAGGTGGCGCCTTTGAGGTAACATCTCTTCGCTGTAAGTGTTTGAACGGTTGTGATAACACCACGCGAGTAAATAATAATGAAGGAGTACAATATATGAAAATTGCCGTAGTAACAGATGACGGAACTACAATCTGCCAGCATTTCGGACGGGCTCTATATTACTCTGTTGTCACCGTAGATAATGGTAAAGTTGTGAGCAAAGAGCAGAGGAACAAAGCGGGGCATCACATCGCTGGAGATCAACATGCTTCTCACGCCTCGCATGGGGAAAAGCACGGATTTGATGCTAATGCGCAGGCAAGCCATGCCGGTATGATGGCAAACATCACTGATTGCCAATTATTAATTGCCGGGGGTATGGGCTGGGGAGCGCAAGAGAGTTTAAAACGCGCCGGTATTACCGTGCATATGACCGATGTTAATAATATCGATGAAGCGATCCAACTCTATATACAGGGTAAACTTCCCAACCTGCAAGAGCGGCTACACTAGAAAGTAGAGATTTGAGGAACCGCTATCATAGCGTAATGATATAAGTCTGGCTGTCGACCCACTCTAAGGAAAAGGCTGCCTCTTTCGTAGATTGGGTTATTAGTTCTTGGAATATCGGTCACACCGTAAGAACTAGATTAGCGCTTGAGCCCTAGAACTAACAAGTGTGCCAAATGGCAGTGAGCCCGAACATATGGTTGTGCAAATAAAATCCAATGGGGAGTAGTCTGCCCTTTTGGCCCCTCAGCAGTAGGCCGATATTCTTCCTGTCTATCACCGCCGCCGTTTTCAAAAATCTGCGTAAAACAGTCAAACTCCAGGTTTTTCCGCTATTTCCCAAACAATTTTTTTATTACGTATTTCAACATTACGACTGGAACCATAGCTGGATCAAGAACTAACTGATGAGTCTGGCCGTGAAACTCTCTCAATTCGTAGTTGTCATTTTCCATCAAGCCGATAATCCCGTATCCTGAGCCTTTTTCTTCCTCTTCTCCATCAACCAGGCAATCAGGATACTCAGTTCGAACAGAGCAATCAGTGTTCCGGCGACGATGGTCTGGTTGACGGCATCCGGCGTGGGGGTAATTACGGCTGATACAATGAAAGCGACAATGATAATAATTTTCTGTTTGTTTGCTAGCCAGCGTGAGGAAATGACGCCGATACGGGCAAGGAAAGCCACCACTACCGGCATCTCAAAAAGCAACCCGATGATGAGTAATAGGCCGATGACGAAGTTGACATAATTACTCAAACGTGGTTGGATAAGGGCAACATTGGAGCCGAAATGCAGCAAAAAACGGGTTGCCGGTGGGATGAGGAATCTATAGCCGAAGTAAATTCCCCCGAAGAACATAATGAGTACCCACGGCAGGATGAGCAGAACCCATTTCTTTTCGCGGGAGGTGAGTGCCGGCATCACGAACATCAGGGCGTTGTACATAATGACGGGCATTGCCGCGATGATGCCGACAATAAAACATACCTTCATGTAGGTGGAGAAAGCCTCGGTGACCTCGATGAAAATAAATTGGACATTGCCGGCGGGGACTTTTAAGAGGTTAATAATCTGGTCAGCGAAAAAGAATGAAGCCGCAGTTGTGATGACAACAGCAATTAAACTCCAGAGGACCCGTTTCCGCAGTTCACGGAGATGCCCAAGGATGCTTTGGTTTTTGGTTTCATTCATATCTTATGCTGATAAATCCGTGCAGGTGGGAATTCCTTTTGCGGGTAGATGGGTATTATGATTTTTTGGCTGGTTTGGAGGTATTAATTTCCTTTCTCTTTTCCTCTTCCAATTCCTTTTCAAGATTGGCCGTCAGGTCCGTAGAGGCTTTTCTGATATTGCGTGTTACCCTGCCAAGAATCTTGCCGAACTCGACAATCTTGTTGGGACCGATGACAATGATGGCAACCAGCAGTACCATCAGGATTTCTTGCGTGCCAACTTGCGACAGAAAGTCCATTATTCCCTCTCCCCCGGCCGTTTCCTGCGACAACATACAAAGGTTGAACTAGGCTCTATTTGTCTGTCGTCTAGCTGGCTGTCTTCTTGGACTTGGCTACTTTCTTGTCACTGGCTTTCTTGGTAGCTGGTTCTTCCTCTTCGTCTAAGCCAGCCTGGCTCTTCTTAAAGGCGTGGATTGCTTTACCCATTGCCGCGCCGACCTGCGGCAGTTTGCCTACGCCGAAGAAAATGAAGATGATAACGAGGATGAGGATTATTTCTGGCAGGCCAATACTTTTAAACATCCCTAGCCACCTCCCTGGTAGATTGTGCCCTTATTATAAACCTCTTAGTAGCTTTTAGCTACACACAAATATAGGTTAAACCGGCGGATGGTGTCAAGTTCGGAAGGACGCCTTATTAGCAGAGTTGATGGTCTTTTTCCTGTCCCCTCCGGCTTTTTGAGAATGCTTTTATGGTACATCAGAGGTATGCGCCAGAGATATACAATTCGGCAGCAAGCGCTGTGCCACAAGTCTTGCGGCACTAATAATTTTATGTTACAATTGGCGGAATCGTGGAAAGGTTCTATCTGCATTAAAGCTACAGACAAACTATATCTCAAGTGAGGACTGAGAATGGAAACTGCTAAAGGGGATCCTAAAGGATATTCACGTAGAGAATTCCTTAAGCTTTCCGCCGCCTCTGCCGCCGCAGTAGGTTTGTTCTACATCGGCTTTCCCAAGTTTGGTAAAGAGGGAGTTGCGGCGGCCGGCTCTAGTGTGGATGAAATTCCACTTATCTGGATGCAAACCGGCGCTTGCACCGGATGTTCCGTCAGCACGCTTAACTCGCTGAGTCCCAGTATCCGGAATATTCTGCTGGATGAGGTAATTCCAGGCAAACACCTCAGTTTGCGCTTTCATGCAACAGTCATGGCATCGGAAGGTGATAAAGCGGTGGAGGCGCTGAAACAAACTGCCCTATTGAAAGGCGGTTATATTTTGGTAGTGGAGGGCGCTGTCTCTACTAAAGACAATGGGATTTACTGCCAGATTGGCGAAGAGAATGACCGGGGTATAACAGGCTTGGAACATGTGCAAAATTTGAGCCAGGATGCCATGGCGGTTATAGCTCTGGGCACTTGTGCCAGCTACGGTGGTATCCCATCTGCGGCTCCAAACCCCACCGGCTGTGTCAGCGTAACTGAAGTTTTGACTGACGCGGGAATCAAAACGCCGGTCATCAATGTTCCTGGTTGTCCGCCTCATCCCGATTGGTTTGTCGGCACCGTAGCTACTATCCTGCTTGGTGGGCTTGATGCAGTAAAACTGGATGCCAATGGCAGGCCGCTTGATTTCTACAGCCAACGTGTCCACGATAGATGCCCTAGGAACGGTTATTTTGCTCTCGGGCAATTTTCTAAGAAGCTTTCCGACCCTTATTGTATGTATCAGTTGGGGTGTAACGGTCCTCTATCATTTGCCGACTGTCCTATCAGGCGGTGGAATAGCAGTACCAACTGGTGCGTTGGAGCTAGCAGCATGTGCATTGGTTGTGTAGAGCCTGGGTTTCCAGATAAGTTCACCCCGTTCCGTAAGCAAGCCGAAGAATCGACAGTCACTCCATCGACACTGCCACCCGCGGAAAAAGGTGCAGGGGGTCTCAATACTGCCGCGGCTGTTGGACTGGGTGCGGTCGCCGGTGCGACATTAGTCGGGGCTGGTTTAGCCATCGCCAAAGGCTTTGCAAAAGCTAAACAGGACAAGAAAGAGCAAGAAGAGCGAAAGGAGTAACTCGTGGCGAAGATTGTAATTGACCCAATAACTCGTATCGAGGGACACCTTAAGATAGAAACGGTGGTTGAGAACGGTGTCGTCCAGGATGCCAAAAGCTGCGGCATGCTTTTTAGGGGCCTTGAAATACTTTTGCGAGGGCATGACCCCTTCGATGCTCAGTTCATTACGCAGAGAATTTGCGGCGTTTGTCCTACAACTCATGCCATGGCGGCAGCTCTTAATCTTGACTCCGCTTTTGGCATTGCAGACCAAATCCCGGACAACGGCCGTATCATTCGTAACTTAATCCAGGGTTCCAATTATATCCAGTCTCATATTCTTCATTTCTACCACCTGGCTGCTCTCGATTATGTGGATATCACGAAAGTAGCTCAATACGAAGGGAAAGATGCGGCTCTGAACTCGGTCAAGGATTTCATTACGCGGGCACTGAATGCCGGCGATATGTCGATGCTGGGTCCATTTTATCCCCGCAATGAAGGCGATTACAGATTATCGGATGAAGTTAATATCGACGCCACGGCTCATTATGTTGAGGCGCTCAATATGAGGCGGTTGGCTCATGAAATGTCGGCCATATTCAGTGGTAAGATGCCGCACAACGTAGCAATTATTCCCGGTGGTGTAACTGAGGCGCCCACAGTGGACAAAATTACCAATTTCCTCTGGAAATTAAACCAATTACGCCAATTCATAGACAATGTTTATATCCCCGATGTTCTCGCCGTGGCCAGTGCATACCCCGATTATTTTAGTATCGGAAAAGGCTGTGGTAACCTGCTCAGCTACGGTGTTTTTGACCTGGAAAGTAAGGAGAAAGACCTTTCCAAGCGTAGCCGGCTATTAAGGCAAGGTGTGGTCTCACTTCCTGACCTTGAACTCGGTGCTCTCGACCCTTCCAAGATAACCGAGCAGGTTACGAGTAGCTGGTACCAAAATGGTCCCGCTCTTTATCCGGGTGATGGTGAAACTGACCCCGACGGCAGTAAGTCAGGAGCATATACTTGGATCAAGTCGCCGCGCTATGACGGTAAGGTATACGAGGTGGGACCTCTTGCCCGCATGGTTGTAAACTATGTGGCAGGCGACTCCACGGTCAAGCAAGCGGTGGATGGTGTTCTGTCCTACTTCGGAGTCGGACTTGAGGCACTGTTTAGTGTGCTTGGGAGACATGCGGCACGAGCTCTGGATTGTAAAATCGTCGCCGATAAGATGGCAGACTGGTTATTGGAATTGAAGCCGGGTGAGCCAATTTGTGTAGAATATCAGACTCCAGTGGAAAGCGAAGGAATGGGGCTGTGGGACGGGCCTCGCGGTGCGCTGGGACACTGGATGAGAATTAAGAATTCAAGGATTGAGAACTATCAGTGTGTTGTCCCGACCACCTGGAATGCTTCGCCGCGTGATGACAGGGACCAACCGGGTACTATGGAGCAGGCGATTATCGGCACTGAGATTAGGGATGAGGCAAATCCTTTAGAAATTGGACGCATAGTGCGCTCTTTTGACCCCTGCTTGGCTTGTGCCGTCCACCTTGTTACTCCCAGGGGGAACGAGATTAGCAAGTTCCGCGTGATATGAGAATAGGCGGGAACTGATGGTAACGGTTGAGTCGGAGAGACAATCTGAAAAACTCCCGACTGCTCATCCTTCTATCCTCATCATGGGGGTGGGGAATATCCTTCTCAGTGATGAGGGAGTGGGAGTACATGTCGTCAGGGCAATGCAGAAGATGAAACTGCCTGATAATGTGGAGTTGCTGGATGGTGGCACTGCCTCGATGTCCTTCCTTGATAATCTCAGTAGCCGTGAAAAAGTCATCATCATTGACGCTGTTAAAGGCAATGATAAACCGGGGACAATTTACCGCTTTACCCCCTCCGACATAACTGCCCAGAAAGAAATGGTCACTTCGCTCCACCAGATTGGCATTCTGGACTCCCTGAATATGGCTCAGTTTCTTGGCACTGCCCCACAAAATGTTATTATTTATGGAATTGAACCCAAGGAATTGGACTGGGGTATGAGTCTCTCATCTGAAGTTGCCGCTGTAATTCCCCGGGTTATTGAACTGATATTCAAAGAATTAGGCATCCCTGTGCCGCCGGACTATTGATTCCTGTCGACTGCGGTTTAAGTTTCGTTTGCGGATAGATTAAGCATGGGTGCTCGGTACTGCCAGAGTACGATTCCCGTCCGCTGGTTGTGCCAAAATCGAGAGGATGGCAGTTCTCAAGTCTTTCCGCAAACACGGTATCGGTGGAGAATCATTGCAAAGAGTATACCGAGGTGCTAGACTGGTAAAGTCGCTGAACAATGAACCCTGACATTTTCCCTGGACAACGACAGAAGTGACTCCGGCTTGTTATATCGCTAGCATCATTACTGAGCACGGTATATCTAAACCTGACAAGGTAAAACTTATTAAGCCGAGCTAAGCAAATAAGAGGGAGAGGGAGAACTATTTGAGAAACAAGGTTCTTTGGATTTCGATTGGCATCCTGCTGGCGCTCACCATGGCGCTGGCGTCCTGTAAATCGACACCACGCACCACTACCACTACCAGTGCCACAACCCCGTTACAGCCAGCAGACCACGCAGGACGAACTGGCTGCCTGGTATGTCATAATGATCTACCTGCGGACCATGCCAATCGTGCCGATACTACCTGTGCTGCCTGCCACCCACTGGCGCCGTAGGTTCCTCGTCGCAACTGCGAGAAGAGTTTAGGTACCTCAGGATTTAAGAGTACGCAAGGCAACTTCAAGCGCCATAGCTGCTCCTTGAGGTTATGCTTGAGCATATCTTATCGTGGTGGCTCTTGCCGCACAACCACGT
>JAPLHG010000103.1:0-4413 GCA_026389745.1 Chloroflexota bacterium
ATGAGATTTGCCAGCTCCTTTGCCCCATTTTCTACGTTGTAAACACCATCCTTAAGCATGATGGAAGGATTGGTGGTAACGCCATCGGCGATGCCGTAATCCAACCACTTCTTAATTTCCTTGACATTAGCAGAATCGATGAATATCTCCATGTGATTCCTCCCAATTCAAAATATTGGTGACCGCCGCCGTTAAGCTGCTTACGATAGCATCGGGCTTTATCCCCTGTTCATCCATCAGGTGACACATCTCACATTTAGTTTTTCCAATTAAAATTGTCTTACAACCCACGCGCTGACCTGTCTGGACATCCGTTAGATTGTCGCCGACCATGTAGCACTTCTCAAAATCGAGTTTGAAGTTTTCACCCGCTTGAAGTAAGAGACCCGGCTCAGGTTTTCGGCACTGGCACACAATATTGTACCGGGGGTTTTCCCCTTCGGGGTGATGATAACAGTAGTATATGGCATCAAGGTGGGCCCTCTCTTCGGCCAGTGCCGTTTTCAATTTTTCATCCATCCGGTGCAGGGTATCGGGGGTAAAGTGGTTCTTGGCAATGCCGGGTTGGTTGGAAACAACCACCACCTTGTAATCGGCTTGATTCAGTCGCCGGATAGCCTGTCCTACACCGGGGAGTAGGTGGAACTGGGCTACCGTGAAAGGCGAGTCGATAACACCGGCCTCACGATAGTATACCAACTCGTTGATAACACCATCCCGGTCGAGAAAAACGGCCTTCATGCTGATGCGAGTTTCTCCTTTAGCCGGAATACAATTAGATGCTCAAGCACGAGGTGAAAAGACTCCACCAGCGGTGTCGAATTAGCCGGCACTACGACACAGGCGTCGGCGATTTCTTTCATCGGGCCGCCATCGAAACCACTGAAGCCGATCGTTTTCCCTCCGGTTTCACGGGCATAGCGCATTGATTTTAGCAGATTTTGAGACCACATACTAGCCTTGTCTTTGCCGGCACCGCCATGGACACTGATACAAATCAGCACATCGCCAGGTTGAAACTTAACCCTCAATTGTTCGTAGAATAGATTATCAAAGCCATGGTCATTAATCAGAGCAAGCATCAGGGGAATATTATCATTCAGGCACTCGGTTTTGAAACCCAGCTTTCCCTCGGGTGCCACGGACTTAGCCAAATCACAGGTAAAATGCGTTGCGGTGGAAGCGGAACCGCCATTACCACAGGTAAATACCTGTTTCTTTTTCTGCCAGGCTTCAAAAAGAATGTCTATTACCTTTTCTATATCGGCGATCGATACTGAATCGGAAATTCGCTTAATGTCATCCAGATAGCCTTTGATGAAAGTCTGGTTATCCATGATTCCTCCCTACGCATTAACAAGAATTTTAGCATCCTCGAAATCAAAAAGAAAACGCTCCCACCTGAACCCTTTCGCTTGCGGTGTTTCGGCTAGCTTCGGTTGATCTTGGTTCCGGCAATAGAAAGTTAAGAAACCCCCTCCGCCAGCCCCGACCAACTTCCCGCCGGTAGCCCCGTACCTTAGTGCAATTTCAGCGCATCCATCTATGAATGGGTCGGACATCCTACTCGAGCGCTTTTTCTTTAATTCCCGATGAGCATGGGATAGCTCACCGGGCATATCTCTCTTACCTGCCTCCAGGTGTTTTCCGGTTTCAAGCCCCATCCCTTTGATTTGATGCAGGTTATCAATCATTTGTGAATCGCTGGGTACCGATTTCTCATTCTGCTCCGAGGGTATCTCCGGAGCATCCCTTTCTTTGTTTTGTAAACAATTATGAGGGATGACCTCTTACCAAACTCTTACCAGAAAAAGAAGCCAAAAATTGATCGGGGGTGTCAAAATTTCGGTTTTGAACAATGCTCCTCAACGTATCTCCCAAATTCCACAAGTCCGCCGGGAGACCCTATTTCGTAGAACCTCTCTTTTACTTCGTAGGCAAGCATCTGTCCTGACTCCACTAATCGTGGAAATAATTCCTCGAATGAGTAGAACTGGTTAGCAGGGATCATTTCGAGGACTTCTTTTCGAAATACATTTGCGCCGTAATCGATATAATGCATTGCTTCGCTTTTGTCGCTTTTACTGTATTTCTTCACCATAATGCCATCGAGAATAGTATTGCTCCGGTCATACTGATTAAGATTTCTGTAGACTGTCATCAAGGCAATTTTGTTTTGTGATTTGAAAAACTCTAATATTTGGTCGAAGTCCAGGCATAGATAGGAGTCACCGTAGATTGACATAAAAACGTCATTCAATAACCCGTGTGCATTCTTAAGTGCCCCTGCAGTCCCGAAGGGCATCCTTTCAACACTGTAGGTTATGTGTACCCCAAATTTCTTTCCATCGCCAAAGTAGTCCACGATCTGGTCACCAAGATGACCGATACAAAGGACAATGTCCCGGATACCTTTTGTTTTCAGACTTCGGATTTGGTACTCAAGAAACGGCCTATCCTTAATCATCACCATGGATTTGGGGTGTGTTTTGGTTAGAGTGCCGAGTCTCGTTGCCAAACCACCGGCCAGGATTACAATTTGCAAATCTTCAGGTTTCATTTAGAATATTCTTTAAGTAAAATATACTTCCTTGTTCAATTCTAGACAGAGTTTTGTTTGACGTGATTGGCAATTTGGAAGCGAATATATAATAGCACACCTTGTTACAGACTGTCGCTTGTCATTCAGTCGCCTTCAAAAAGATATTTCCTTGGATAATGAACCGATCGTAAGGACTAGGCGCCTGATAAGTTACTATACTTGGCATGAAGAATATGAGAATTGGTACTAAAAAATACTCAAGCGAAAGGTCACTAACCATTATCTAGACGACTCCGTAGGAGTTCTGCTTATTGTATACGATGGTGGGCGGTATTGTACGGTAGCTAGAACTAGGACTTTTGAGTTGCTTTTACTATTTTCAATTGGCACCTGCACCACCCGCAGTTCATTGTGGGCTGCTTGAATCAGGGTAGCCTGTTACGATGTAGCTGAATAGGAGAAGGAAGTTCAGGAAATTTCGCTGATGCCTTAATTATTCTACCCCTTGACAACTATATCACGGCGTGTTATATTTCATTGTGATATATATGACTACAGGGGAAAATGGACGGGAAATTATGAGTCTTGAGCAAGCCCGCAAACGCTATCTTCCGATGAGCGAAACGATGTTTTATATCCTTCTTTCGTTGCGGGAAGAACGCCACGGTTATGCCATCATGCAGCATGTAAAAGAACTGACGGATGCCCGAATCGTACTTGGCGCCGGCACTGTCTACTCCAGTCTTGGTAAACTCGAGGGCGACGGTTTGATTACGGTTGTCAGAGAGGAAGACCGGCGGAAAATCTATATTATCACTCCGCTTGGTCGTGGAATCCTGCGTGAAGAGGCACTACGCGTTGCTGAATTACACAGGAGTGCGGAGGGACTGTTATGAAAGACAAGAGAACTGTGCTGTTTTCAGCTTTCCGCCATGTAATTCCGGCAGATTATGAAAGCTGGCTGGAACGAATGGCAGCAGAGGGGTGGCACATCAATCATTTCCGGCAGTGGAGTTCAATGGTTGTGACCTTTAAACGGGGCGAACCTAAGAAATACCGCTTTGTTTACGACCCGCAAGTCTCACCGCGCAAGGATTACATAGCAACTTATGAGCAATTCGGGTGGGAATATCTTGGTCGCATGGCGAGTGCTCATTTCTGGCGCATGGAATATAACCATGAACGGCCGGAGGCTTTTAGCGATAGTGAAAGCGTTGTAGCACGCAACAAGCGTACGATATTTGCTGTTTCCGTCTCCTTTTTAATCTTTCTGCTTTTGGATCTGTTTTTTGCCGGAATGCTGATATTCTTCCCTCACTCACTTTCCAAAACGGATAGAACACAAATAGTAATCGCAGAGGTGTTCTTCTGTATTTTGACGATATTGCTCGGTGCGGTCATGCTGCTTATTCGGAAAAACGAAAAACGTTGAAAGCGATGATTTTGGCAGAAATTGTTAAGCGGATTATCTAATGCTTGACACCCTCTGGCACTAAAGTGCAGGGATTCTCAGCTGTTTTTATAAGTGACACGATTCCGGGGAATTTAACTTGCCATAAGAAATTGTGCTACAATGAGTGTGTTGCCCATGCCTACCCACCCAAGATAACTTCCTGAAGGGCTAACATGTGGGGAGGTGCCACATGGCTACAGAAAAGAGGAGAGGTATTAAGCGCAACAAACAAGAGAAACGCGGAGAGAGTCCTTCTTCTGAGAAGGAAACCACTCGGTCAGTAGAGGAACAGCCTTTTCGTGTTATCGGTACATGTGTCCCAAATTGACCGTAGGGAGTGAGAAGACTGATGACACTTCGGCGCAATTTAACCCAAAAGGCACTGGTACCCAAAAGACAGCTAAACACCATCCGCCGT
>JAPLHG010000103.1:4433-8307 GCA_026389745.1 Chloroflexota bacterium
AAAAGGTTTCAACCATTGCTGCTCCGGCCGGCAGCGGGAAAACGACGGTTGTTACGGATTTTGCAGGTGAAGTCGATATCCAAGTCTGCTGGTATACAATCAATGCGAGTGACATGGACCCCAGGTCATTACTTGAAGGAATCATTGCCGCATTCAATCAGAAATTCCCCCAAATTGGACAGGTGGTCATACCAATTCTCGAATCATCCATGCAACCCGAAAAACAGGCTAACAGCATCATCGATACCCTGGCTCACGAAATTAACACGAGCATTCCCGAGTATATACTGTTTGTCATCGAAGATTTCCACTTTGTTGAAGGCAATCTAGCTGCGGGCAGTATCATCAACCTCCTGATTGAAATGTCACCGGAGAATTGTCATTTTATCGTTACGAGCCGGAATCCGGTGAATTTACCGGTGTTGGCGAAACTGGGTATGCGGCACCAAGTTACCCGGATCACCGCCCACCAGTTTGCTTTTTCAATCGATGAAATTAAAGAGTTCTTCTCGGTCCAGTTTTCAACCAAGCTCTCTCAAGAACAAGCCGAAACCATTCTGGAAGAAACCAAAGGATGGGTGCCAGCTTTGTTGTTGCATGGTGTTGGCGGTAATACTATATCAGCGGAAGTAACACGGCAACTGAGCCGTCAGGATCTGTATGCCTATCTGGCAGAGGAGGTCCATCAGTCGCAACCCGCGAAGACGCAAGAATTCCTCTCCGATACCGCCATTCTGGATGACCTTTCTCCTGAATTCTGTGATACGTTCCTTGATATTCGTAACTCCGCGTCTATTCTGGAAGAACTCTATGCAAAAAACCTTTTCATCACACGGCTGGAAGGAGAGAAACATAGTTTCCGTTACCATGCAGTCTTGAAGGACTTTCTGTTGCACCAACTGGAAACGAAAAACCCGGAACACCTCCTGGTTTTACATTACAAGGCAGGCATGATTTTTGAAAAGGAACAGCAATGGGATGAAGCCATCAACCATTTTATTAAAGCGCGCAAACCAGCCGAAGCCATCCGTCTCATTCTAACCATAGGCGAAGACTATGTCCGTAACGGCAAATGGTCGATCGTACTAAAATGGCTGGAATTGCTACCAAAGGCACAGGTCGTATCATCAACCGAGATGCTTGTACTGAAGGCCTCAGCGCTGGTTCATCTTGGCAATTCGACCGAATCGGCCCGTATTCTGACTGAGCTACTGGAAAGAAAAGCCTTCGGCAGCGACCTCCTGTTACAGGCAAAAATTTTAAACTGGCGGTGTGCCGCTTTGCGTATGATGGGGCAGTTCAGCGAGGCGAAACGCGATGTTAAAAAAGCAATCAGTATCCTGAATTTATGTGATGGATCATCCGAAATCAAAGGTGATGTTTTCCGCCAGTTGGGTGATATCTGTGCGGAACAGGGTCAATTTAAAGGCGCCCTGCGGTATCAAAAAACCGCCCTGAAATACTACGGTGTTTCCTGCAATCTTGCCTTGACTTCGCAGGTGCACAACTCACTGGGAATAATCTACACTCGCTGCGGCGACTTACCGCAGGCAATTTATCATCTTGAGCAATCCAGGGAAGGCTGGCAAAAGTTGAGAAATTACGGCGTTCTTTCAGCCACGCTCTGCAATATCGGTATCATTTATCAGCGCAAGGGTCAGTATGAAATAGCACTGGATACGCTTAAATCCGGACTTGAAGCATCTAAAAAGCACGGGTACAGAAGGGCTGAAGCCTGTCTGCTCCTGACCACCGGCGAGGTATTGCGCGACGCGGGACAATATAAAGATGCGATGGTTAGCTTCCAGCACGGTTTGGATATCGCCCGTGAGGTAGTGGAGCCGTATTTTGTGACCTATGCGCTGATCGGCATGGGGGAAGTCGAACGGTTACTCGGTAACACTGACAAAGCATCCACTCTGCTTAATGAAGCCCTAATCCAAGCTGAAAACCATGGCCAACCCTATGAATGTGCTTTGATTAAAATCCAAATTGCCCTTATTGAAAATGAAAACGGCCGTTTTGACACCGCGGCAAAAATATTGAATCAATGCCGCAGCTATTTATCCGACGCCGGAGACAAAAACACGCTGGCCAAGGTCTATTTTTATCTGGCTCATCACGCCTTCCTCAATAAGCAATACGATCAGATAACCCAGTATATAGAGAAACTGGAGGGTATAGTCCGGGAAATTGGTTATAGCGAATTCCTCATCCCTGACTGTAAGTACGCGATTCTGATGCTGCAATACTGCGTCAATAAAAAAATTGGCGCCGGTATTTTCCCGCAGATGTTGGATAAAATCAAGCGATTTTCATCCGAAAGTACGCCATTGACATCCCCCGCAATCGAAACCATGGTAAACCATAATATTGCCGATTTAACGGTCACATCACTAGGTGAGATCAATGTCCTGGTAAATGGCCGGTTAGTCAAGGAAGAAGAATGGAGAAGCCTCCGCGCTAAAGAAATCTTTATTTACCTGTTAAGCACCGCTTCAGGGCAGACCAGAGAACAGGTAGCTGCCGCCCTGTGGCCTGATCTTAACACTGCGCGCGGTACCAGTAATTTCCATATCAATCTTTACCGCGCCAGGCAGGCAATTATTCCGGTGATTTTCTCTCAATCTCAGGGAAAATACCGCATCAATCCGGAAGTAAAAATTTCCTTCGACTTATTCCAGTTCCGCGAACTGATCAATGCCAGTAAAACTCTAAGAGGCAGTGATAAAACGAATTGTCTCGAAAAGGCAGCGGCTCTTTACAAGGGATCGTTTGCCCGGGAAATATATGGTGACTGGGTCGAAGCAATCCGGCAAGAGACAGAAAATGAATATATCAAGGCGTTGTCTCTTCTGGCAGATATTTATTCCCAACAAAATGGGTATCCCAAAGCTATTTCGACCCTGGAGCGCGTGATAGCTTTGGATCCTTACAATGATGAGGCCTATTGCAAAATGATGGAACTGCAGATTGCCAGTAATGACAACATTTCAGCTCAAAGGACTTACCAGCAGTATTGCCACAATGCTGTCCGGGAAACCAACTCTCTTTCTCCCCGGGTCCGCCAAATATATCAAAAACTGGTAAATTCCACGCGGTAATTTTGTCAAAAATTTTGTTCAAAACCGAAATTTTGGCACCTCCGACCAATTTTTAGCTTCTTTTTTTGGTAAGAGTTTGGTAAGAGGTCATCCTTTATAATTGTTTACAAAACAAAAAGGAGGATGATAAATGAACCGCTTTTTCGCTTTCACGACCCAGCACGCCACCCTACTTAAAATCACCCTGATGGCAGTGGCCATTCTCGCAATTATCATTGCCGGCGGGGCACCGAACTGTTTTAACCCCTGATTTTTTCTTTGAGAGGCTTTACTCAGTGGGAACAGCGTAAAGCCTCTCACCACCACGCCTTGGATTTTCGGATGAGTAGAGCCAATGTCATCGAGATTAAGACTGTTTTTTGAAAATATTGCCCGGTTTAACATCAACTACTGGTGGATGTTAATTGTTGCTATGTTGATTCACCGGCTACCTTTTTTATTGTATGCTCCGTCAGAAGCCGTTACATTAAAAAAAATAGCAATGATTGCCTCTTACATCATTCTGACCTTTGCTCTTCTCAGGAACCTAAAAACTTCCGGATTTCGCTTGATACTGGTGGGGGTATTGCTTAATTTTGTGGCCGTAATCTTTAATGCTGGTTTGATGCCGGTCACACCCGAAGCCAGATTAAGCGCCGGTATGTCATCAATTGGACAGGCAGTTATCGGAGGAGTTTTACCGGAGGGAAGCGGTATTCTCCTTACCGCCGAACAGACAAAACTCTGGCTGTTGACCGATATCATCCCCATCGAGAAGCTGGGAGCAGTTT
>JAPLHG010000065.1 GCA_026389745.1 Chloroflexota bacterium
GCGCAAAATACGTACTACGTTGAATGAACACCAACGAATACAATGACGTTATGGGAAGAATAAATAATAAAGGCTAAAACCTTGTGAGGCATATTTGACAAATTTTAATAATAACACTATTGTGGAAGGCTGTCAAGTTTTCGCCGATATTGGTAGTATAATGTATTTTGTGTAAATTATTTTCAATGACATTTGATGACTTGTTGCAAATGATTAAGGAACTGAGAGTCCGGCAAAACTAACTTGCCTTCGGTCCTGTCTATTGGACACGATGGTGGAGCTGAGGGGACTCGAACCCCTTACCTATTCAATGCCATTGAATCGCTCTCCCAGATGAGCTACAGCCCCATAAACAAAGACAATATTAAATTTACCAGAGAACACGCATTTAGGCAAGTCCGATGTGAAACCCTATTTGCCTTTAGCCGTAAAGGTTAACCCAGCATCCCCTGTATCAACCACCACGGTATCACCTTCTTTGAATTCGCCACCCAAAACCTTGACGGATAGAGGGTTCTCCACATACTTTTCCAGTGCCCGCCGTAGCGGTCTGGCACCATAAACCGGGTCATAACCTTCTTTTGCCAGCCATGATTTGGCTTTTTCAGTGATTTCTACACCTAACTTGCGTTCTGCCAGCCGTTTCTCAAAGTCTTTCGCCAGCAGGTCAACCACCTTCCTGAGTTGCTCCTCGTTAAGTTCATGGAAGACGATGATTTCATCCAGACGATTGAGAAATTCAGGGCGGAAGGTTTTCTTCACTTCAGCCACAACTTTCTCTTTCATATCCTCGTAGCTGGACCTGCGCGCCTTTGCCTCATCCTTTTTGGCGACAAAACCAATAGCGGACTCACGCTTGATAAGCTCTACCCCGGCATTGCTGGTCATAATCACCACAGTATTTTTGAAATCTACTGTTCTGCCATGTCCATCGGTCATACGTCCGTCATCCAGCACCTGAAGCAGGCTATTGAACACTTCAGGATGCGCCTTCTCGATTTCATCCAGCAGAATGACGCGGTAAGGACGTCGCCTCACTGCTTCGGTAAGCTGTCCGCCCTCATCATAACCGACATAGCCCGGCGGTGCGCCGATGAGCCTTGAGACCGTATGTTTTTCCTGATATTCCGACATATCGAGCCGCACCATAACGTTCTCATCGTCGAAGAGAAACCACGCAAGGGTACGGGCCAGTTCCGTCTTGCCGACACCGGTCGGTCCCAGGAACAGAAAACTACCGATGGGGCGCCTCGGGTCTTTCAACCCGGAACGGCTCCTGCGGATGGCTTCGGAAACCGCTTCAACCGCTTCTTCCTGATTGACCAGACGTTCGTGGATGCGCTCTTCCATATGTAACAGTTTCTGAGATTCACCCTCCAGCACCTGGGAGACGGGAATACCTGTCCAGTTAGAAACAAGCTGGGCAATGACCTCTTCCGTCACCTCACTGCTGATTTTCTCTTTCTTGAGCCACTTATTCTTAGCTTTGTTATACTCATCTTCCAGACGCAAACGTTCCGCCTTAAGTTTGGCGGATTCTTCATATTGCTGTCTTTGTGAAGCGGCTTCCTCTTCATTAACGAGGTGTTTTAATTGTTTCTCCAGTTCTTTTACCTCAGGAGGTGCACTTTCGGTATCGATTCTCAGCTTGCTTGCCGCCTCATCAATGAGGTCAATGGCTTTATCGGGCAGGAACCTATCAGAGATGTACCTCTTGCTAAAACGAGCCGCCGCTTCCAGTGCCTCGTCAGTGATTTTTACCTTGTGGTGAGCTTCATATCTGGGACGAAGTCCGCGCAACATCTCAATCGTTGCTTCAACGGTGGGCTCACTGAGGAAAACCGGCTGAAGCCGCCTTTCCAACGCCTTATCCTTTTCGACGAACTTGCGGTATTCGTCCAGCGTGGTAGCGCCGATACATTGCAGTTCGCCGCGCGATAGGGCGGGTTTAAACATGTTGGAAGCGTCCAGTGAACCTGAGGCGCCGCCGGCGCCGACAATCGTGTGCAATTCATCAATGAATAGAATCACGTCGCGGGTGCGAACCAGTTCATTCATGATGGCTTTCATGCGTTCTTCAAACTGTCCACGGTATTTGGTGCCGGCCACAATGGCGCCCAGATCCAGGGTCACCACCCGTTTGTTGTGCAGAA
>JAPLHG010000102.1 GCA_026389745.1 Chloroflexota bacterium
AGTCCCCGGGTTGGTCGCTCGAACCTGATGGTAACATCAGGTCTAGATAGATGGTCACCGTCCCGACGTTAATCGGGATACAGAACTCGGCTTACAGGTCTACTTGGCCCGCTTGTTTCATTTCCACCGTTGACGCTATGACTGAAAGGCGCTGGTGATTACGCACTTGAGAGAAACACGAAGACTGAATCCAGCGTCAACAAATTAGCCAGCGATGGAACTGATTGATGAGTTGCGGTATTACGGGAATAAATTGATTGCATCCAACAGTTGCTGGTCTCCGCTGGATTGTATTTGAGCTTGAGACAATCCCTGCTCTGCTTCGGGGGAAAGCGGTGTCACACTAGTTGCCAGAGAGACCACTTTATCCGGTGTCAAGCCCTTGTGCCAGATCGTCTTGCCGGATGGCGTCAGCCATTCCTGTATCGCCAGAACTACTGCAGAGCCATCACTGAGTGGAAATTGTGTTAACACCGTTCCGGTGCCAAAAGTTGTCTCGCCAACGATCTCGGCCCGTCCCGCATCCTGCAATGCCCCCGCTACGATTTCTGCGGCAGATGCGGTTCCCTCGTTAACTAGTACTACCAACGGCAAGTCGGTGACAGTAACACCGGAAATAACCGGAACCGAAGTGATTTTTCCATGAATATCTTTTTCCAGTAGGACATTACCGCTTTTAATAAAACGGCTGGTAACCCCTACTGCCTGGTCGAGCAGTCCGCCGGGGTTATCGCGAAGGTCGAGGATGATACCGGAGGCGCCCTGCGACTTAATGGCAGCTAACGCTGTGTCGAGCTCTCCTGTAACATTACTGGCGAACGAAGCTAGCCGCAAATGGACAATTGACGTTCCCGGCAATTTATTCCATGTCACATTTATCAAGTTTATCTTGGCTCTAACGAGTGTGACAGTCCTGGTTACCCCCGAAGATTCCAGAATGGTCAGGGTAACCGAGGTTCCGGCTAGTCCTCGTATGCGCGTCACTGCATCAATCGCATCCGTAATGGGTTGCCCGTCAACCTGCAGGATAATATCTCCGGATTGTAATCCTGCTTTTTGTGCTGGAGAGCCCTCAATCGGAGCAATCACCACAACGTTACCGTCCTTTTCTTGCACCTCAACCCCGATGCCCTGCAATTGCCCCTGCTCAGCATCATTTTCTTGTTGAACTTCCACCGGGGTTAGAAAAGTACTATGCCCGGTATCACCCAGAGAATCCACCATGCCTCCGATTGCACCATAGGTAAGATTTTGCGGTTTAGCAGCAGCCTGATCAACGTAATTATTTTGGATAAGGTCCCAGGCCTGGTTTATCAGCTGGAAATCCGCTTTGCTGTCATGGCTGACTATGAGAATATTGGTATTCTGTCTATCAATAAATATGCCACTGTATATTCCTGCTCCAAAGATAATGACGGCAAGAAACACTGTACCTGTGATACGTAGCGCTCTCATTTTCCCCTCCCTAAACCTGTACCTTAGAAGGTAGCTCTCGATTTATTGTACCATTCCCTTGGTTTCATGGACGAATAATACTTATCAGAGTTCAACCAGCATGTTCGTGTCAGAAGTTAGTAGCCGACATACAACATATTGAACGATTAGCCAGAAATTTTAACCTGACTAGCAATTAGACCTTGAAAAAGTGGATGCTATTCGGTGGGCGCTTGACTACCCGCATAATAATAGTTGACATAATGTTTGTAAGTACACAAATTGGAATTCGCAAAGGACGGAATGACAAGGATATTGGACTTTGTAACGGAGGGGAAGGTGCATTCTAATTATTCCGCCTGTGGCGATGTGTCCTGGGGCGGCTCTATTTTATGCAGCTTGTCCTGGCTCTCTAAATGGTCAACGTACAGCACGCCATTGATGTGGTCAATTTCGTGTTCCAGTACCTCGGCGAGAAGTCCTTCTGCTTTTATCCGTATCTCTTTGCCTTTTGAGTCTTGCCCTTTAATTCTGACCAGTTCACTGCGTTTGATTTCCCCGACATAGCCGGGAATGCTGAGACAGCCTTCATTCACAATGCGCTCCCCCGTTCTACGGATTATTTCCGGATTGATAATAACCTTGCACTCGTTTTCCGGCACATTAAGTACAATCAAACGCAAGGATATACCAACCTGATTTGCTGCTAGACCAACACCGCTGGCGGCGTGCAGTGTTTCCTGCATATCGTTGACCAGTTTACGTATTGATTTATCAATTGCCTTGACACGTTTTGCTTTCTGTCGTAAAACGGGGTCGGGCACCACGCGTATCGGTAAGACTGCCATTCAGATTCCTCTATAATAATTGTATCGGCTACTTATATAGTAGTGGCTATAACCCGACTGGGTCAATATCTATCGTCCATCCCTGCGGAAATGGTATCCCGGTGAGAAATGTAGATAAGTAGGAGCCGCGTAAAATGACCTGCCAGCGATATCTTCCCCTAAGACGGTGCATAAAAGCCGGTGCAGGTCCTACCAGGCTGAGGTCGGCAATTCCTCTGGCATCTCTTTCTTCGGTGATAAGCCTCGCCATTTTTTCAGCTTCTTCACGACAGCGGTTGTCATTAGTGTGAGTATATGTCAGACAAGCGAGTTGTGTGAAAGGTGGTTCGCGCAGTTGCCTTCGGAAGTTGATTTCTTGTTCATAGAAAGAAGCGTAGTCATGTTTAGCGGCGGCTTGAACGGCATAGTGCTCAGGGCAATAGGTCTGGATTATTACCTGTCCGCCTGATGGACCTCGACCGGCTCTACCGGCTACCTGACTGAGCAATTGAAATGTCCTTTCACCGGCGCGGAAGTCCGGCAGATTCAGTGATGTATCGGCGACGACTACCCCGACCAACGTCACGAGGGGTAAGTCCAATCCTTTGGCAACCATCTGCGTCCCGATGAGAATATCAGCTTCATGAGAGCGGAATTTGTTCAGTATTGCTTCGTGGGAATGTCTACGTTGCGTAACGTCACTGTCCCAGCGTAATAATCTTGCCTGAGGGAAGGCAGATTTGAGCTCTTCCTCAACTTTCTCCGTGCCGATACCAAGATATCTAATGCGTCTGCTGAGACAGTTGGGACAAATCTGTGGTGCTTTGGTCTGGTAATTACACCGGTGGCAAATCAGAGAATCGGCATCGAGATGGTAAGTCAACGGGATGTCACAGCGTTTACATTTCAGGGCAAAGCCGCAATTACGGCATTGAATAGCGGTTGCCGCACCGCGACGGTTTAGAAACAGGATTGCTTGCTCTCTATTTGTCAGGACTTGTGAAATTGCCTGTGAGAGTGCCCGACTAAAAATACTGCGGTTGCCGGCTTTTAGCTCTTCACGTAAATCTACCACCTCGACTTTTGGTAGGGGAGCATTTTCGGTGGGGACGACTCTTTCCGGTAACTGAAGTAGTCGGTAGTCATCTCTCTGTCCGCAATAGTAGGTTTCAGTTGATGGGGTAGCACTGCCCAGAATAACCACTACTCCGGTCAGTTCGGCGAGTTTGATTGCCGCATCTCGAGCGTGGTATCTTGGTGACTGGTCATGCTGTTTATATGTCCATTCGTGCTCCTCATCAATGATCAGTAGTCCCAGATTAGGTTGTGGGGCAAAGAGAGCACTACGCGGTCCGACAACGACGTCGACTTCACCATTTCTGATTCTCTGCCATTCGTCGAACTGCTCACCTAATGATAACTGACTGTGTAAAATGGCAACTCTACCGGGGAAGCGGGCGGAAAATCTCTCAATGGTCTGTGGCGTCAGGGCAATTTCAGGGACGAGTACAATACCTCGTTTGCCAAGCTTTACTGCCTCCGCCAGTGCTTGCAGATAGATTTCGGTCTTGCCGCTGGCGGTAACACCGTGGAGCAGAAAGACCGTCGGCCGTGTTATTTCCCCACCTGCTTCTTTGAGGCTTGATTGAATGGGTTTGAGAACAGATTCCTGCGCAGAAGTAAGATTCAATGGTTCGGATGGGGTGATATTGTAATGTGCCAGAGGTTCGCGTCGCACTTCAATATATATAATGCTAGCCAATCCCTTTTGAACTAGGGCATCGGCAGTTAGTTTATCACAACTGACTTTTAATTTTGCTTCAGCCAGTGACCATGGGCTTGATTGTTCCGACAGTAATTTAAGAAGCGCCGCCTGCTTGGGAGCTTTTTTAGCCAGCTTTTCGGCAGTCTCCCGTGCTTTTTCTGTCGTTACTGTCAGACAAAGGTAAGGTGCTTTTTTAGGTTTTACCTTAACCTTTTCTAACTCGTAAGTTCTAGCTATCAGGCCGAGCCTGATGAGTTGGGAAATTGTGTTTAGTGCCCGCTTTTTACCCAGCAGTTTTTCCACTTCACTGAGACTGGCTTTGCCTTTTTGTTTTGCCAGTTCTAGGAGACGCCTCTGGTGTTCATTGAGAGATTGAATGTCAAAGTTGCTGTGAATTGGTGAAATAAAAGTGAGCACCCGTCGCTCAAAGCCGGGCGGTAACATCAAAGCCGCGGCATCGAAAAGCGGTGAAAGGTAGTAATTACTCAGCCATTTTGCTAGTAAGACATGCTCCCTAGAAAGCAATGGCTGTGAATCAATGGCGCCAATGATGTCGCGTGTTGGTTCAAAAGCTGGGACATCGGTTAGCTCCAGAACTATGCCCTGAACAACCTTTTCCCCGAACGGCACGTAGACAGCTTGACCGACATCAATGCTCAATCCGGATGGAATGGCATAGCTGAAGGTCTGACGTTGTGCGGCGGGTGTATTAACACTGACCTCAGCATACCTCATCCTGCGCTCCAATGGGGCGACTAGTACTTACTTGCATAGAAAACTACAC
>JAPLHG010000038.1 GCA_026389745.1 Chloroflexota bacterium
AGCGATAAACTGGGCCCCCGCACTTTTGGTGACAAACAGGAACTGATCTTCTTAGGACGTGAAATCTCAGAACAGAAAGACTACAGCGATAAGACTGCAGAAGTCATTGACAATGAAATTGATTCCATCATACGCGGGTGTTACGATACCGCTATGAAGGTTCTGACCGAGAATAAAGAGAAGCTTATCCAAATCACCGAAACGCTGATTACCAGAGAAACTCTGGAATTTGATGAATTAGAAGCTTTGTTTAAGGGAGAGCCGCTACCTCCACCGAAATCAACGGAGACAAGGCCGCCGGAGGCAAAATTGCCAGAAGCAAAGTCGCCTCAGCCGGCATCTGGCGCAGTATTAAAACCACAACCGGCTACGGGTGGTGGCAGTCTGCCGACATTTAATATCGTCTCTGAACCGCAGTCCAAACCACAATAAACTGGGCGATGGTTTCTAAATTAGCTAAAGCTATCGCCAACGGGACACAATGAAGTCTGCCAGATTTGTCAGCACGGCACGAGCTTCCTTTGCGGGCAAATTTTTGAGATTCTGGCAGGCTTTAGTACGATAATCGGAAGCAACATCAAAACACTCTTGAGTGATTGTTGAATTGCACACCATCTCGGTTGCCCGCTTGATGTTCTCTTTCTTGTCCCCACCTTGAAAGAGTTTTTTCACCGGATTATCCTGCGGATAACGCTCCATCAGCATCAGAGCCGGCAAGGTAACTATGCCCTGCGCCAAGTCGGAGCCAACCGGTTTGCCCATCTCTTCTTCCGTGCCGATGAAGTCAAGAATGTCATCAATTATCTGAAAGGCAATTCCCAGGTAGTGTCCATAGCCACGTAGAATCTGGGTTGATTTCTCCGGCGTTTTACTCAACACCGCCCCTGATTCGGTGGCAAAAACAAAGAGAGCCGCTGTTTTGCAGGAGATTCTAAAGAAATAATGCTCCCGTGATTGTTCCAGTTTAAAGGCACTGGCCGCTTGAGCCAGTTCGCCGTTAGTGATTAGCATCAGAGGTTGGAGGAGGAGTTTGATGACTCTCATATCCTCTGTGCTGACAGCCAGATCACCTGCCTTGGCAAATAGGTAATCGCCCAGCAAAACTGCCTTTTCCATACCCCATACTTTATTGACGGTTGGTCTGCCCCAGCGGACGGAAGAATTGTCAATCGTATCATCGTGGACTAGGGTTGCCAGGTGCATCAATTCCACCGCCATCGCCATTGGTAGTAAGCGCTCCAAGTTGTAGTCATAAAAACACGCAGAGAGAATCGCCAGGGCAGGACGGAGACGTTTGCCGCCGCCTTTCAAAGCATAACCCAGTAAATCGTTCAACCAAGGGGATTCAACGATGCCAACCGATTTCAGCCCATCCTCTACCGCTACCAGGTCTTTTTGTATCGGTGCGTAGATTTCGTTTAATTGCAAAGGACATCCTCCCTTTCCTTGTCAGTGCCCTAGCTTCTGAGTCTCTTTTTCCACCAGTTCTTCATCTAATTTTGTGAATAGAGCCTGCGGCTGAAGTAGCTTTTGCCCCGGCTTTGGAATGTGCATCTCCCAACCGGAATCTTCAATCTTACCTTCAAAACCCAGGTATTCATGCAATTTCTGTGAGCTAAAGGGCAAGAAAGGATAGAGCATCGTCTTTAATACTGAGATAGCTTTAATTGCCACGAACAGTGAATTAGCCGCCGCCTGGCGGTCTTCTTTGATAGATTTCCACGGCGCTTTCTCATCAAGATAACGATTTGTCTCATGAGCTAACGCCATTGCCCTGCTGAGTGCTTGCTTGAAACTGCAAACTGCAAGGAAGTTACCCACATCCTTAAAGACCTCCTCACACAGAGCATTCAATTGATTGCTACCATCATCCGTTCCGTTGGGTGATGGTACTTTGCCATCAAAGTTCCGATAAGTGAGAGTCAGCACCCGGTGTACCAGATTGCCGTAAGTGGCGACCAGTTCATCATTATTACGCCGCACATACTCGTGCCAGGAGAAGTCGGCATCGCTGGTTTCCGGCATATTAATAGACAATAAATAACGCAGTGGGTCGGGCGCATAATTATTCAAATAATCGGGCAACCAGACTGCCCAGTTGCGACTGGTGGAGACCTTTTTACCCTCAATGGTCAAAAACTCGTTAGCAGGCACGTCATAAGGAAGGTTAAACCCACCGTAGCCCATCAACATCGCGGGCCAGATAATGGTATGGAAGGCAATGTTGTCTTTGCCGATGAAGTAATAGCTCCGGCAATCATTCTGCCAGAATTGGCGCCATCTCTCCTTGTCGCCAATGGATTCTGCCCATTCTTTGGTGGCAGACAGATAGCCGATGACTGCTTCAAACCAGACATAGAGTCGTTTGTTCTCGTACCCTTCGAGGGGTACCGGCACTCCCCACTCGATATCACGGGTGATAGCTCGGTCTTTCAAGCCTTCTTCCAGATAACGTGCGGTGAAATTCATCACATTCTGCCGCCAGTGAGTCTTCTGTTTTATCCAAGAAAGTAGCGGTTCATTGAAGGCGGTCAGCTTCAGGAAAAAGTGCTCTGAGTCTCGGTAGACCGGCGGCGTACCGCACAGTCGACAATGTCCATTAATCAACTCGGGAGTATTGAGTGGTTTCCCACAGGCTTCGCACTGGTCGCCCCGTGCACCGGGAGATTTACAGTAAGGGCAGGTACCCTCTACGTAGCGGTCGGGCAGAAAACGCTGACATTTGGTGCAGAAAGCTTGAGAAACAGTGTCCTTGTAAATGTAGCCCTTTTCCAGCAGTTTTAGGAAAACATCCTGTGCCACCTGAGCGTGATTAGCGGTGCCGGTGGTAGTAAACAGGTCGAAGGATATGCCAAATCTGCGCCATGTGTCCAGAAACTCATCGTGATAGAAATTCACCACCTGACTCGGGGTTTTGCCTTCTGTCTCAGCCCTAATGGTTACCGGAGTGCCGTGTTGGTCAGAGCCGGAAACCATCAGCACTTCGTTGCCCTTCAAGCGATGATACCGTGCAAAGATATCTGCTGGCAGATAGCATCCTGCCATTTGCCCCACATGCACCGAACCATTGGCATAAGGCCAGGCAACACAGACCAGAATTCTTTCGCTCATTGTCCTTTACCCTGTTGAACAGTTTAATACTGAATAATTACTGTAACTTCTTTTCTTCATAAAAGAAGGTCAGAATCTTCTCACCCTTTTCCTCACGGTATTCGGCATATTTTTTCTCGAGACAGCACTTCACGCAATAGTTTTTTGTTTCTCCACCCTCCCCATTTTCCGCACCGTCTTTCTCTTCAACCGTTAAATACCGTCCCGCATATGGTATTGTCTGACTACAGTTATCACACTGAATATTTCCCTGAGATATACAACCACGTCTCAACTTTAATTCCTCCCAATAGATTGATTATCTATTTAATAATATACAACAATAATCTCAAACTTGTCTTAACCACGCACGGTAAAGCTCGCGTTTCGATAACTTAGTTTCAGTCGCAACTCTGGCAATTGCCTTTTTGGCAGACATACCGGAGAGACGCAAGGTATGAAGCGTCTTTTCGATTTCTCTAGTCGGTAGGGGTTTGTCTTCTTTTGTATTGCCCTCGATGACCAGAGTGAATTCACCTTTTGGCGCTGTGAAATGTTCAATCGTCTGACTGATTGTTCCCCGGAAGATTTCCTCATGAAATTTGGTAAGCTCACGACAGACCGCAACTCGTCTGTCTCCGAGAGTAGTCAGAATGTCTTTGAGCGAAGGCAATAAGCGATGAGGTGCTTCCAGAATTACTAGCGTGCCCCTTTCCGATGCAACGCTCTCCAGTAAATGCCGCCGACTGACAGATTTATTTGACAGGAAGCCCAGATAGGTAAATCTGTCTGTTGCTAAACCGGAGACAGCCAGCGCCGTGGTAACTGCTGAAGCTCCCGGAATAGGGATTACTGGGATGCCATGTTCTAAAGCCGCTACAATCAATTCATAGCCAGGGTCAGAAATGCCCGGCATCCCTGCCTCGGAAACCAGCGCTACATCTCCCTTTTCAAGATTTTTCAAAATTTGAGGGATTTTAACGAGTTTATTATGCTCATAGTAGCTGGTCATCGGTGTTTCAATCTGATAATGAATCAATAGTCTCTTCGTCTTTCTGGTATCTTCAGCGGCAATCAGTTTGACCTCTTTCAGGATACGCAGAGCGCGCAAAGAGACGTCTTCCAGGTTGCCGATTGGAGTTGCCACAACATAAAGAGTGTGCATTGTCATCTTTAATGGGAAAACACAGTTATTATAACCTAACCCACATTCACAGTCTACTTTGTGAATGGGTTCGGTTAGTACAAGTGCATGCCATCTTTCTGGACCAGCTCACTTTGCAGGATGCCAACCACCCGTTAGAACAAAGGCCGGAATTTCCTTGACTTGCCACAACCACTTTGATATAGTCTATGATTAAAAGAAGGGGATTGAGGTATGGCAACACCAAAGTTTAAGCAATTAAAACCATCCTATGGGTTTGATGAAGTCGCTATCGTCCCGGGAGATATCACTGTTAACCCGGAACAAGTAAATATTGAGCTCAAAATAGGAGATGTCACACTTAGTATCCCCATCATTGCCTCTGCGATGGATGGTGTTACCGATGTCAACTTCGCTATCCTGATGAGCAAACTGGGAGGGCTGGCAGTCCTCCATCTTGAAGGCGTTCAAACACGCTACGATAATCCTGCAGAAGTGCTTCTTGAGATTGCCAGTGCCCCTAACGACAGAGTAACTGCCCTGATGCAGAAAATTTACTCGGCACCTATCAAGGAAAACCTAATTGGGGAAAGAGTACGGGAGATTAAGAAAGGTGGCGCCGTATGCGCCGCCTCGGTGATGCCAGCTAACACCAAACGCTTCGCTCCATTGATGGTTGAAGCCGGGGCTGACATACTTTTCGTGCAATCGACCGTTACCACTGCTCGCCATATCTCTAAGAGCTACAAGGGCTTGATCTTCTCGGAACTCTGCCAATCTGTGCCTATTCCCGTAGTTGTTGGCAACTGCGTCAGTTACAGTGCCTGTCTGGATTTAATGAGGGAGGGAATCTCAGGCATCCTAGTTGGTGTCGGACCAGGTGCCGCTTGCACCTCAAGGGAAGTACTCGGTGTGGGTGTCCCACAAATTACGGCGACTATTGACTGCGCCGCCGCCAGAGACCAGTACCTGAAAGAATCGGGGCGCTATGTCCCTGTCATTACCGATGGCGGTTTCAAAAAGGGTGGCGATGTCTGCAAAGCCATCGCCGCTGGTGCTGACGGCGTGATGATTGGCTCCATTTTTGCTCAGGCAAAAGAATCTCCGGGACATGGTTACCATTGGGGTATGTCGACACCGCACTCTTCATTACCGAGAGGCACACGTATCAAGGTGAACACAGTGACGTCATTAGAGCAGATTCTGTTTGGCCCAACCTCAGTTACCGATGGAACTCAGAACTTTGTCGGAGCGCTCAGAATTGCGATGGGCTTCTGCGGGGCATCAAACATCAGCGAGATGCATAAGGCGGAAATGGTCATTGCTCCCTCAATTACCACTGAGGGCAAATCATGGCAGATGGCACAGGCTAGAAAATAACTTCTCTCTTAGAAGCGAATATAAATTGAGAGGGGATGAGTGTTACTCGTCCCCTCCTTCGTCTTCTTCGGGTTCTTCTGGTTCCGGCGCGATGCGAGGGAGCAAAGCCATAACACTCTCCCGCTTCCGTTGTGATGGAAATGGTAGACCGTCAATGACCTTGCGCAAATTCTGAAGTACCGCTTCTGACTGCCCGCCATCTACTGTGACGACAATACCACTTACGCCGGTTTCCCAGATTCGATGGAGCTCATTACTACTTATATTGGCTGAAACTTCAATCAGCAGGGGTTTATTTAGCAAACTGGAAAAGCGCTGAATCAACATAAGCCTTTGCCAAGTGAGCGCCAATCCGTTTTCTTTACCCTCGGACAATAAGACGGCGTCTATTGGCAGTTCGTTGGCGGTGCGTAACAAGACATCGGTTATTGATGCTTCAATTTGTAGTATTTTGCCAATTTCCTTATCGGGTGATAGTATGTCGCCATTTGTCGGTAAGATGACGAAATCAATTCCAGATCTCACTGATTGGTCAACCTCTTCTGTGTTACCCCGGGTAAGCCATGCCCCATGTATAACCTCCGCAACATCAGCCTCTAACATTGGCAGTACCAACGCATCGGCCGCAGTAAGTTGCTTTGTCAAGGGCTTCATTTTGGTACCCCGAATATTCGCCACCAGTTGTATTTTAAGCCTTGATTGTTCGGTTTTGGCAGTTTTAAAACCCATTGGATGAGCCGGGGGCTGAGAAACTTGTTTCAATCTTTCGATAAATTTGCTCATCTATTTTCACCTTTATAAGAAACTACTCCTACAATTTTTTACAAACCACTATAAGAATTGTAGGTAAAATCGCCACTAAATTCAAGGTGAGCGTAGTTTTTAATCAATTATGACTCTGCAGGCACCAAAAGTTGACCAAGTCGTTTATTTATTTTTAATACACCTTTTATGATTTGTTAATGCCAGTGACCTACAATAAGACATAGGCATAACTCTAATTAAGAGTGGCCTTCTCCCCCGAAAATCTCTATCCTCAGGATGAAGCACAGTCTTTACAGGCGGCATAAATGTTATTAAACAATTTCTCTATTTTATCCAATGGTGTTGAAGCAAAAGCAATCCTCAGTAGATTCTTTTCGCTGTAGCAAATCACCCCAGTGTTATATTTTTTCAATAACAAATCCCAGACTTTATCCACATTCAAATTTTTCAGCCGGACACACATAAAATACCCGGAGTTAAACGGCAACTCTTCAAAATACGCTTTATATTCTTTATGAGCCGTAAGGACCTCTTTGCATTTTAAATACCGCCCCTTCAGCTTCTCTTTATTGCTCTCCTTTTCTTTCTCATGGGTTCCGGATTGCAAGGCATTCAAAAAGAGCGATTGGGACAGATGGGGGGCATTGGAGATGGTCCCCCTGACAGCTCCCGCCGTTTTATCTTCCAGCGCTCTATACAACTCAACACTGCCGTTTTTTATGCCGTAGGTTATGAATCCCACGCGGAAACCCCAAGCGTATTCTTCTTTAGTGATACCATCGACTTTTATGGCAAGCAAGTTCTCATGGGAACGAGCCAGCTGCGAGAACAGCGATTCGGTAAAAGTGCCATCTTCAAAGTTGAACCCGAAATAAGAGTCATCCAGAATGACAATTAATTTATTGCCGGCTTCCGCCGCCTCCGTCAAGACATTTGTTATCTCTTCCCCTTCTCCCCTTGTAGGCGTATAGCCGGAGGGATTATTGGGAAAATTTAATAACACTATTTTCTTCCCGAGGGGCTTTGCATTGACTGTTTCTCTGAACGAATCAATGTCGAACGATTTGTTTTTGAAAAAGTTGAAGAATTTTAGTTCAGCACCGTATCCATTGGTAAATACCAGGTCATAATTTTCCCAGTAAAGGTCGGCGAGAATAACACTATCCGTTGCCTCGGTAAACAGATAACCCGCCATACTTAGCCCGTGGGTGACTCCGCAAGTAACCACCGGCAAACTGATTTCTGCTGTTCCGAGAGAAGGATTTTTCCCCCTGATTAGCTCTTGCCATTTATCTCTTAGCGGCTTGATGCCTTCACTCGGGGCATAGGGGAATGCATCTTTGGTATCGAGTTCGAGGCGGCGGGCAAGGCTGGGCAAAACCATAGGTTTACCATCATCTTCGTAGGCAGTGCCTATTGTGGCATTAATTTCCTTGCCCTTGGCCGCTATCCCCTGCGCTAAGATTCCTTTCCTGGGGAAATAAATCCCCTTCCCTTTTCGGGATAACAATTCATACACGGTTGAGTTGTGAGCCTTTATGATATGGTTGAGTTCCTCTGCTTGTGGGTTTAGTCCCGCCATGAGTGTATCCTCCCGATTTTCAGGTTCGCTATCTAACATTATACCCAAAGAATACTGACTAACATAGTCATGCCGCTACTATTATTATTCAACTATCCAGCCACGCTCACCAAATTTGAAAATAGCGGAAAAGAGACGGAACCCCGTCCCCACGGCTCACCATCCGAATCCCCTTTCTGCGCCAGGATTTTTACTAAATAATTTTCGCCTAATTGTTTATTTTACAGGTTTCCTTAACAAGAAAATTCCCTTTTGCAATTCTTGAGCTAACTAGAGATTGAAGATTTGCCAATTGCATGAGCCCAAAACTCTGGCTGATACCCTTAAGAATCTCCTTGCCAAAAACATTATGGCTTGCTACAATAGTTGTAACACTCCCCCCAGTTATAACCTCCAATATATGCCACGTTCGTCTTATTGCACTATTGGCGTAAGTATTATTCGCAATTGACAACTCATAATTGGATCAGCATAATATTAAGAAGTGTGTATTTAAGCAACTGGGGGAGTTTGCTTTCCCAAAGGGTTACTTTTAAGTCTTAGAAAAGGAGTATAAATGGACTGGAACATTCTTGGGCTTGCACGACACGGGCTCAATTCTTTTGAGCAAGTTGCCATTGTCGGCGTAGTAGTCGTGGCACTCCTCGCCTTGCTGTACGCCTGGTTACTGCGCGGTAAAGTGATGAAAAAGGACAAGGGTACCGCCAAGATGCAGGAGGTATGGAATGCCATCCGCATCGGAGCAGATAGTTACCTGGCGCGGCAGATGCGGTCAATCCTGCCGGCCATTGCCGTTCTGGCGGTAGCATTATTCTTCAGTGTCTACGTTGTCCTGCCCAGCCAAGAGGCACAGACAGAATTTGGCAACAACGCCAGAATCATCATCGCTATCGGACGAAGTCTGGCATTTATTGTCGGCGCCACGTTCTCCATGTTAGTGGGGCAGCTTGGTATGCGCATGGCAATCCAGGCTAGTGTACGTTCCGCAGCCGCCACGAAACATGGGCTTAATGAATCGCTATCAATTGCTTACTACGCCGGCACCATTACCGGCATGTTGACCGATGGTCTCGGTTTACTCGGTGGCACTATTATCTTCATCATCTTTGGTAGGGCAGCACCGGATGCACTGCTCGGTTTCGGCCTGGGCGGCACATTACTGGCGCTGTTTATGCGTGTCGGCGGTGGCATTTATACCAAGGCGGCTGATGTCGGTGCGGACCTGGTCGGTAAGGTCGAAAAAGACATCCCCGAAGACGACCCGCGTAATGCCGCTGTAATTGCTGACCTGGTCGGTGATAATGTCGGTGACTGCGCCGGGATGGCGGCTGACATCTTCGAAAGCTACGAAGTCACCATCGTCTCCTCGATGTTACTTGGTATCGTGCTGGTAGCAATTACCCACAACCTCATGTGGATTGTCTACCCGTTACTTATCCGCGGAGTGGGTGTCATCAGTTCCATCCTGGGAACATTCGCTGTCCCCATCTGGCAGAAATTCCCACTTAAATTCCTGCGCGCTCATGATGCCGAAGAGGCCATGTTCCGTTCATATGAAGTCTCCAGCATTAACACTGTTTTTTGGGCATTCATTATCGGTATCTTTTACGCCCACGAGTGGAGACTGGCAGTGCTCACCACCATCGGTGTTGCTCTATCAGTCGTGTTTAATCCGCTCACCTCGGCGTTCACAGCGACTAAGTCCAAGGCTGTCAAAAGCATCGTCAAAGCTCACAGTACAGGCCCTGCCACTACCATACTCTCCGGTCTTTCGGTGGGAATGGAATCCAGTGTTTGGGCAGCGTTAGTCATCGCCATTTCTTTTGTAGGCGCTTTGCTATTGTATGGCGGGGCAGTAATTCCTCAAGATATCCTGACAAATCTTAAACTGCCCAACCTTCCGTTTTATGTTCTGTATGGCGTAGCAATGATCGGTATCGGTATGCTGAGTCAGACCGGTAACAACGTCGCCATGGACTCGTTCGGACCCATTTCAGACAATGCCAATGGAATTGCCGAAATGTCCTGGGGAGACCAGCATGACGAGCAAACCAAGAAACAACGTCAGATTATGGCTGACCTAGATGCCGTAGGCAACACGACGAAAGCCATCACCAAGGGTATTGCCATCGCCTCAGCCGTCATCGCCGCGGTAGCCCTTTTTGCATCCTACATCACAGATGTCGGTAAGGTCCAGGGACAATTGGGCATGACAGTACTGTCCGCTATCCGCGTCTCCGACACCCGTGTGTTCATTGGCTTGTTATTGGGCGGCGCTCTACCATGGTTATTCAGTTCACTCTCAATCAATGCCGTGAGCCGCGCCGCTGGGCATATTGTGGAAGAAGTCCGACGTCAGTTCCGCATACCGGGAGTGATGGAGGGAAGTACCAAACCCGATTATGCGAGGGTAGTCAACATCTCTACCCAATCAGCGCAGAAAGAATTGATTCCGCTAGCTATCATTGCTGTCATTACTCCTATATTGGTTGGCTTGGTCTTTCATGTAGAAGCCCTGGGTGGCTTTCTGGCTGGTATCATTATCAGTGGTCAGTTACTAGCAGTTTTTATGGCTAACGCCGGTGGCGCCTGGGATAATGCCAAGAAGTCTATTGAAGACGAACCTCGCGACCTGAAAGCCAATACCGGTAAAGGGAGTGAGCGGCATAAGGCCAGTGTTGTAGGCGATACAGTCGGCGACCCGCTCAAAGACACGGCTGGTCCCGCACTGAACCCGATGATTAAGGTCGCCAATCTTGTTAGTTTGATTGCCGCCCCCATCATTGTTAAATACAGCACTGGACTTAACTGGGTAGTGGTTGTTATTGCTGTCGTTATGTTAGGGGCAGTTGGCTGGGCTATCATGCAGAGTAAGCGTGAAGCGCCGGCACTGGTGCCTGTTGCTGACACCAAAGCGGTAACAAGCGAGGCAAGCATACCAGCTAAAGATGTCAAGCATGCGCCTGGAAACAAGCATGCGCCTCCCAAGAAGAACTAGATAATCTCGTTTGAAGTAAAAATAATGGCGGCCGGGTGGGAAGCCAGGCCGCCATTATTTTTTTGGCCAACACGCTCTCCCCACCAAATCGCTTAATTCTCCGTAGGAATACGGCCACCAAATCTCCTCTCCCTACCCTGATGGAGAAATCTACAACCACACGCCGCCGTCAGTTCCGGAGCCATGAGAATAACTGCTTCTTTGCTAAAGATACCAATCGCAGCGAAGGCAGAGAGGTCTCCGAAGTCTATGGTGTCCATCTGTATTACCTCTCTCGGCTGTGATGCCTTTGGCATCACACCTCTCTGCTTATTTTCTCCCGCTTAGAACGGATAACATATTTTTCAGAGAGAACCTCGCATACCTTGGGGACGGATAGGTGGATGTTACGCTCTGAGCCAAGGACATATTGACTTCTCGAGCCTGAGGTACTATACTCAAGCCCTGACTCATATTATGAACTTGCAAGGCCTTGATAATACAATTTGAGGTTCCTATTAACCTGCATGGTAGCAAACATACTCAGTTCTTTGTAGTTTGGGGGGTAGGAACAGATGAAATCATCCAGCCGCTGGTTACTTGTTTCCGGAACCGCTATTGGGATTCTCATTATTGCAGCCACTGTATTGGCGTTGACGATGACGGGAGAAAAAAGTGGGACGCTATTAGCAGCAGACACACCGGGGGGCACTGTGCAAAGATTCTTCCTGGCGCTCAAAGCCGAGGATTATGCACAGGCGAATAGTTATTTAACGGCTGAAACTCAGATTACAATGTCCTTAGGAGATTTGGATTGGTCATATTACGGCTATCAGGAAAAACCTAACTGGCAGGTTACATTAGGAAAATCAACCGTGACCGCTAACGAGGCGACGATGGATGTCGTGATAGATAATTTCCGCATCAATACCCCCTTTGATAACCCAATCAAAAGTCATACAATTACTTTCCATCTCAAGCAACAAGAAAACCTCTGGAAAATTTATACACCAAACGATTTATGGCAAATATTTGGGTACTATTAAGCTACGGAGGCGTATCTAATGAACACGACAAAACGGTTCTTTTTCTACGCAGTCTCCCTCATCACTTTGGGGATGCTCGCCACAGGCGTAAGCACGATTCTTACCCTGTGTTTCAGTCTATTGAGCAAACAGGAAGTGATATCACAAGTTGGGGGCAGGAGTTTTGCACTGGAAACGCTCAGCCTGAGCATCCCGATGTTAATCATCGGCGGAGTGCTCTGGGTTTTCTTCTGGAGAATCATCCAGAAAACCGCTTCAGGAAACACCACTGAAACGGGCTCGGCAATTAGAAATTGGTACTTGAACCTCATTCTCTTGGCGGCAATTTCCACGGCTATTC
The DNA here is from genome assembly GCA_026389745.1 of Chloroflexota bacterium. Lineage (GTDB taxonomy): Bacteria > Chloroflexota > Dehalococcoidia > Dehalococcoidales > Fen-1064 > Fen-1064. Next base: position 12,325 of record JAPLHG010000038.1, read on the forward strand.
CGGCTGCAGCGCAATTCCTGCAGTGGCTCATGCAAGGCTGCCCGGGAACTCAGTTTTCATCGGGATTATTGTCTATGCTCATAGTGGCTGGTGCCATATGGGTCTATCACTATCGTGTGGAAGAGAAAGAAGGGCAGCTCTCGTCCGTAGCGAAGACCCTGAGGCGATGGTACACTTATATTATCTCAACTTGGGGATTAATCTGGCTCTCTGCCAGCCTTGTGCAACTGCTTTACACTGCCATCGTACATCTACCTGTCTGGGGAACTGGCACAATCCAAGGTGCATTCTGGGATTACCCGGTTCGTAGTTATTTAACCGGTATCTTGCTCGGAGGAGCGATATGGGCGTTTCATTGGCTTAAACTGGCCAGGGGTGATACCGCATCCACTCTCCGTCAGGTCTATCTCTACCTCATTGCCATATTCGGTGGCGTTACTGCTGGGCTCACCGCTTTAATCATTTCACTGTATAAGGTTTTCTATTTCGCCTTCGGTGGTCAGACTAACTACACGGGCTCTTATTTCCAGTTTTTCGGCTGGACAATCCCTACAATATTAATAGCGTCCACTATCTGGGCATATCACCGAAAAGTAGCAGAGGAAGAGACTGAACAGGTAAAGAACCTGCGGTTTTCGTACCAGCGCCTCCATTCCTACCTTATGTCACTGATTGGATTGAGTACCTTAGTCTGGGGATTAATCGAATTGCTTAGAATCCCGCTTGGGTTATTGGTTAACTCTCTTAGCCAGGCGACGGTCATTGGCAGCAGTGTTTTATGGAAGGGTTATCTCGGTCTGTGTCTGGCGCTGTTACTGGTGGCAACACCCGTCTGGCTATACTACTGGAATAAGATAATCAAAATGGTAGCCGCCGGCGGCGTGGAGGAGCGGAGCGCCAGAACACGGCGTATTTACCTCTATTTGATTCTGGGGGTGGCAATTGTAACACTGGCGGCAGACTCAATAAATATCGTCTATCAGGTGCTCAACGGTCTGCTTCAGGGAACATTCGGGGTGAGTGTCCTTAGAAATTCCGACTGGAGCTTACAAACTATCATCATAGCGTTGCCGGTATTGCTTTATCACTGGAATATTTTGAAAAGTGACCAGCGTTTGGGAGTAGAGACGGTTATCCTGCGGGAAAAGACGGTTACAGTACTGGCAGGGGAAGAAGCTGTAGACTTGGTGAACAAAATCGGGGAAAGGCTTGGTTCCCGTATGCGTCTGCTGCGTTATCGCGGTCAGCCAGCGGAGCAACTACCGGAATTTTCCGACGAAGAAATTAATAAACTCATCAGTGACATACGGGCGGCTTCAACCTCAAGGGTAATGCTGGTGATTGCCGACAAGCGAATTCAGGTGTTACCTTACGAAGAGAAGTAACCGAATCGATTAGTCCTGCAATATGTGAATGGTAGCCGTCAACAGGCAGACACTGAACTCAAAAAGTCCAAATATAGTCGATTCTACGCTTCATCCACAGTAAAGGGAATGACTTCGTCGATTGCCTGAGCATCACAGAAGAGCATTACCAGCCTATCCATTCCCAGCGCAATGCCGGCGCACTCGGGAATATTTGAGAGGACTCTCAGGAATTTTTGGGGCATCGGTGCAATTCTGTTCTGTTCCTGTTTGATTTGTTCGGCTTCCTTAAGAAAACGCGCCTCTTGCTCTCGCCGGTCGGTAAGCTCACTGTAAGCATTTGCCAGTTCCAGGCCACCGATGAACACCTCAGCGCGTTCCGCAACATCTGGACTGCCGGGCTTCAGTCTTGCCAGCGACGCCATCGGGGCAGGATAATCCATCAGCACGGTTGGGCGGGACGGGTTCAGGTTGGGGATGACTTTCAAAACCATGTCTTCATCAAAACGCCGCGCCTCCGGTTCAATTACCGGGTCCCAGCCAGCCATTTTTTTGAAAGCCTCAGATATTGTAAATCTCAGCCATGGAGGCTCCAGGTCAATCTTTTTGCCACGGTGACGTAGCGTAGTACCCATTCCGAGCTTGCTGGCAATTGTAGTTACCAATTGTTCTGTATCTCTAATCATCTGCTCGTAGCCGGCGCCGGTACGGTACCATTCCAGCAGACTGAATTCGGGATTGTGGTAGCGACCTCGCTCACCTTTGCGGAAACAGCGATTGAGCTGGTAGATTCTATCATAACCGGCAGCGAGCAATCGCTTCATGTAAAGTTCGGGTGAAGTGGACAAAAACCAACCTTCACTTTCGATAGGGATGATTTCCTTTTCGGGGGCGATAGCAGATGAACGGATGGGCGTCTCTACTTCCAGAAAACCCTGTTCATTGAAAAAAACACGGGTGACACTATAAATTAATGCCCGGCGTTTCAGATTGGTCGCCAGCTAGGCGCTGACGTTCGTCATCCGTCATTTTATTTCTTGGTAACGACTCGCTCCACGTATGCTCCGGTGCGAGTGTCAACCTTAATAAAGTCGCCCTCTTTAATGAAAGCGGGGACATCTATCTCATAGCCTGTTTCCAGTGTGGCGGACTTCATCTGCGCGGTAACGGTATCGGTCTTGGTAGCAATATCGCTTTTTACCACCTTCAGTTCTACAAAAATGGGGAGGGTAATATCCAATGGGTTCTCTTCCAGCATCAACGTTGTAACAATCGCCCCTTCTTTCAAGAAATGGCCTTTATCGCCGAGCAATGTCTCACCGATGGTGTACTGTTCATAATTATCGGTGGACATAAATATAAAATGGCTACCATCGCGGTACAGAAACTGTCCCTCGCGGGTGGAGACATTTGCCCCGGTGAATTTTTCGCCGGAATGATAGGTGCGATTCATACTGCTACCGTCAACCAGGTTGCGTAGTTTAAAGCGGTAAATAGCACTTCCCTTGCCAGGCTTCATAAATTCCGCTTCCTCAATGTTATAAGGGACGTTGTCTATCATAAGTTTGGTGCCCTTGCGCACGTCTGAGATATCCATAACTAATTCACGCTCCTATCACTCCGAGTATTACCACTGATGTAATATTTTATAAAATATGCGACTACAATACAAATATATCACAGGAAATAAAAAGCCGTGGCAATCAAAAGATAGACCGCGATTAATTGAGCTCCCTCCACCCAGTGACAAATGCCATCAGAGCCAATGTAATTGGCAATCATGGCAGTCGCTACAACTGCTACAAGTTCAAACGGGGTGAACACGAGGTCCAAACCCCCACTTATCAAAAGAGGGCTAACCAGTATCAGGATAGGAACGACAAAGAGAGCTATTTGCAAGGCAGAACTCATACCTATTTCCAGAGATAAGGTCATATTGTTTTTGCGGGCGAAAGCCATCGCACTGAGATTTTCCGGAATATTAGTGAGCAAAGCCACGAACACCAGACCCATAAAAGTCTCGGTAAAACCTGTCTGACGGACAAGGGGTTCAAGTGTCTTGACCAGGAATAACGATTCAAAACTCGCCACCAGCGTTGACACAAGGAGAATCGCTACGGCAGTGCCCTCAGACCATCGGCTGTGAGTATCTTCCGGCGCCTGCCGTTCCACGACGAAAAGATGCCGGTGTGTCACCAAGGTATAAAGTAGACCGAGCAAATAAACAATGCCCAGGATAATGGATACTGCCAGGCTCATCTGACGGGCAGGTGCGCCTACTACCATACTATAAATTGACGGCAGCCCCAAACCCACTACTGCCACGATGAGCATGGTGGATGAAAGCCCCGCCGAATCCTTGTTGAACCTCTGCTCTTTGTATTTGAAACCGCCGGCAAGCATTGATAACCCGATTAACAGTAACACATTGAGAATGATTGAGCCGGTGATGGAGGCTTTGACAAGATTTACCAGTCCGTCACGCAGGGCAAAGATAGCAATGAAGAGTTCCACAGCATTGCCGAAAGTGGCATTGATGAGAGCGGAGATAGTGTTCGAGACCCGCCGGGCGATGATGTTAGTGGCTTCTGCAATCAGATGGGTAATGCCGGCAAGTGATGCCGCCGTCACCAGAAAAGAGAAAATAGTGCCAACATGCAGGTAGTAGAACGCAATTGATACTGGTACAAACAGAAGAAAGGCATCAAGGAAATGAAAATGCCAATATTGCTTTTGCTTGGTCACAAACCGAACTCACACTTCAAGCGCCACTTAAATTAAAGCTTATATGCCGTGGATTATCTTGTCAAGAGGCTTGATAAGCTTTTTAACCAATCGAGCCGTCCATGTTGAGCCGTTTGTTTTCTTCTATTACCCACTGGCTTGCTCATCTTGCCCTGTCGGCATCATGCCAATATCATCTTGCATAAAGTCTCGATATATCCCTAGTTCTACCAGGATACGGGACAATTTCAGAGCACACGTATTACATATCAGAGGGTATTAATGTATTTTGTTAATCAACGGGCTCCGGAATGATAGTAAGAGATACCCCCTTATCTTCTCGAAAATATTGATTTCTGGCTGAATGGGAGGCTTTTCGTGAATCCACTTATTGAATTTCCCGTCAGCGATAGCCATTGATAGGCCTTTATTTTTTGATAACACGACTCCCGCAGGATGTGCAATAATTTGCATCGTGAGCAACCTCAGCCTCGCATTGACCGCAGAAGACAGGGGTATTCACTCGGATTTCAGTTAGTTTGCTGCCGCAGGTGGGGCAGAAGTCTGCATAATATGGGACGCGAGTTTTACAATTTGTGCATAATACAAGTAATCTGGCGTTTCTGTCCTTGAAGGGAGAGCTCTTCTGCGAGTGTATTAATAGGAAAACAAAGAGCACAATCATACCACCAAACAAAGCAATTAAGCCAATAAGCAAAGGTATGTTCAATGTCTTTGAGCCGCCTTGAGCTAAAGCCAAAAAATCAAAAAGTCCGTGCCCCACCATGGAGCCCAACAAACCTAGCCAGACTAGTACTGTAGCATTCGGTCTCTTGAGTTTGCGCAGGGCAAGAGGATACCCCCACATCGCCGAAAAAAGGACATGGCCCAGCGTAGAAACTGGCGCTCTTATAAGTATTAATTGCCAGCCATAGGAAAAGAGATACCCGACATTCTCCAGTGAGGCAAACCCCAGAGCCGCCGCTGACGAGTAAACAAGCCCGTCTATCGGCTCATCCAAGTACGGAGATTTATAAACTGTACCCCAGACTACCAGGAACTTAAAGAGTTCTTCAGTGAAACCGACAATAATAAAAGAGAAATACGCCATACTACCAAGCGATAACTGGCTAAGACTTTCTTCTGCGAGGTCTGTAACATGCAGGAGCGGGAGAGCTAATAAAACTTCAATTAAAGCCACCGGAATGACTACAGCAATACCCAAAAGAAATGTGCGAATAACTAATCTTTTAGGTTCGGGCCGGTATTTATCTCTTCGGTAAATAAGCCAGAGCCAGAAGATACCCGGTGCAAGACCAAGGATTGGAATAGCTAATAATTTTAGCATTAAACCTTACCTTATGAATCTGTTCTGGTGACAATGGTATCACAGATAATATCGTGGAGCCCCTGCTTCCGCTGTGTCCAAGCTATCACCAGAAAACCTATTCCCAGCGTAAAGCCGTTAAGAACATAAGCCCAGTATCTGGCAAAAGCACGCCAGTAACTCACACGAGTACCATCAGCTTTGACCACCTCCAGACTTAAAGCCGCTTTGCCGAGTGTTTTCCCCCATTTGCCGACGGCAATCGTATAATAACTGGCTCCTATCGCCGTATTGACCAAGAGCGCCAGCCCATAGAATAATAAAAGCGAGCCTATAATAGTATCAGAGAACTCATACACTGAAAAATTTTGTGATGCCAATTGATTCAGCAAATCAGGAGATAGCCCGAATACCATGTAGAATATGACCATGTCAACAATAGCGGTAACAATACCTACAATTATTCCGTCGATAAGGTAGGCTGCTAACCTCATCCAGAAACCAGCGTATCCGCCTGTAAGTCCTCCGCTAACCTCCGGCTGATCCAATAGTTTCAGCCCACACTTATAACAGTACTGAGCTGTCGGCGTATTAGGTGCATGGCAGCCGGGACAAATCTTACGTTCGACGGGTGTAGTAATAGCCTCAGGGGCAGATGGAATCGGGTTTACCTCTGTCTGTTTCTCTAAATCACCCTGTGTAGTGCCGTTAGATTTATCTTCCATATTTATTCCTTAAATGCTAAAGTTCAAGATACTACCATAATATAGTGAAAATGGTTATTTTGGTAGTACACCGAATACTGAATAGTAGTGAGTTGACCGACAGCCGTGAGGGGTATACAATACGCTCACGAGGTCTTAATATCAGCTAAGCCCATAATTTATAACTTTGAATTTGTTTGGGATTTAGATATTAGGATTTAACTTTATAGGAGTTGCTGTGGAAACAAAGATTGGGGAAGTAATTGAATCCAATACCACAGATTTTGCAGCTGAGTGCTATGAGCTTTACAATATGCCTCCGCTGGGGAGTCTAGTAAAGACCGCTGACCCGCCGGCGGAGATTTATGGTATTGTCTGTCAGGCAGGCACTGCCAGCATTGAACCGGGCAGACGTCCTATTGCCAGAGGCAAGGAGGAGACTTCGGAAGAAGCCATCTACCAGTCCAATCCCCAATTGGCAAAACTACTACGGAGTGAATTCCTAACTTTAGTGGTGGGACATCGCCTTGATGGGAAAATACATCAGTACCTACCACCGAAGCCAGCACATATCCACGCCTTTGTCCACCTGTGTAACCCCAACGAAGTGAGACAATTCAGCCAGTCTCTTGATTTCCTCAGCATACTGGCAAATACCCGTTTGCCTATCTCAGTAGAGGACACGGTTGCCGCCACTCTCCGAGAGATGAGCCAGGTACAGACAGACCCGCATGCCTTCCTGATGGCGGGAGGGAAAGTACTGACCGCCATGCTCGGAAGCGATTACCAGCGACTCAAGGCAATTCTGATGAGGCTAAGATAATAAATGGAACCACAAACTAATCGAAATCTGGGCATTGTCACCGCCGGTTCAGTCGAGAAAGGTGTTGAAGTCCGGCTGGACAGTTCTGCTTCGGTGGAGGATATGGTGGTCGGGCGGTATGTGACCATTGACGGCAAGAAGCGACGCTTTTTCGGGATGGTAACGGATATTAGTCTGGGTGTTACCAACCAAGAAATCACCATTGCACCACCCGATACATCTGACACTTTTACAGCTGAAGTTCTGGAAGGGACGGCGACTTACGGTTCGTTGCATGTCCTGCCGATGCTGACTATCGGCGGCGATGTTGCCAGCGTTATGGAAGGACCTCAGCCGGTAAAGACTGTGCCCAGTCATTTTTCCAAGGTGACACTGGCTTCAGAGCAAGATATGGAGCTGGTTTTCGGCAAGGAAGACAGCTCCCGGTTCTACATCGGTAATCCGCTGGATATGGAAACTAAGCTCTGTCTTAACCTTGAGGAACTGGTTAAGCGCAGTAACGGCATCTTCGGTAAGAGCGGCACGGGTAAAACTTTCCTCACCCGACTTCTGCTCATCGGAATGTTACAGAAAAGCAAGGCGACCAATCTCATCTTTGATATGCACAACGAGTATGGTTGGGCTGGGAGTAGTGAAGGCGGACAACGTACGGTCAAGGCTTTGAAGCCGCTCTTCCCTGCGAAGGTGGCAGTTTTTACACTTGACGAGGAGAACTCCAGACACCGTGGGGTGAGTACCGACTTTGTAGTGAAAATAGGTTACGACGAGATCGACCCCGAAGACATATCTCTACTCCGCCAGACATTGAATCTCACCGACCCGGCAGTGGAGGCGGTCTATCAACTGCGCCGGCGATTCGGTAAGGATTGGATGCAGAAAACTTTAGACCTGCCTGATTCCGATGTAACTAAAAACCTGTTACAGGATATGAATATTCACGAGAGCACTTTCCAGAACTTGAGACGTGGATTAGCAACCATCCGTCGCCTGCCCTTTATTGTAGCGCACGCTCCGGTGAATGCCGTGAGCAGTATTTTGGAATATCTGGAGCGGGGTGTCAATGTGGTTCTGGAGTTCGGCAGACATCGGGATATTACTGCTTATATGCTGGTCGCCAATATGCTTGCCCGACGTATTTACGCCCGCTATCAAGAGAGAATGGAAGCCTCGATGGCCAGCAATGTGGCGCTACCGACACCACTGGTCATTACCATCGAAGAAGCCCACAAATTCCTCAATCCTGAAGTCGCCAGCCACACCATTTTTGGCACTATCGCCCGCGAGATGCGTAAATACAATGTTA
>JAPLHG010000029.1:0-27832 GCA_026389745.1 Chloroflexota bacterium
CCCGGTGTTTTCTCAGTCTTTCCCCGATCCGGATTTTTGGCACCCCCTGTTCATAGAGCTCCCAGCATAGAACTATCAAGGTCTCATTTGTCATGTCCATATTTTACATGGACTGTCGGATATTTACGGAAACAATGCGCATCCCGCTACGTACTATATTCTCAACGACTGCATTTTTCTCCCGAAAATCGTCTCCCGACGGCGCTGGTGAGATGCCCAATATTATGATAAAATGTATTTTGGATTAAGGATTACAAAAGGAAATCATAATGAGCACCAAGAAAGAAACTGAACTCAAAAGTTTTATTGAGAATATCAATAAAAAAGATAAGGTCAACGGCAAAAAGATCGTCTTCAATTTTGTGAAGCGCAAGAGGAAATAAACCCAAGAACCAATACCTATTTATTCAATGGCCATTCTGCCGGAATCACCGAGATATTTAAAACGACATAGTTTATAAAGCTATCGTAGCCCTCTACAAGGCTTGTCTTCAGGTGTCTCTATTTATTGCGTAAGCCTACAATCAGTGAGACACCAATCGCTATCAGCACCAGAGCCCCGATGCTTCCCCACCAATTAAACCAGCTAAATATGTTCAGCGCCCCCAGCAAACAAATCACCCCGATTACAATGATGACAATCCCCAAGGCGCTACGACGGCGTGCCTGTACTTTAGCAATCTCCTCTGTTGTCTTTTCCTTGCCTGTGAATGTGTCACGGATTTCATTGCCCAATTTGGTGGCTGTTTCCCTGATATCCTCTACATTCTCTTCAACAACACCACGAGGAGTGCTTTTCTGAGATGTTTCTAAAGGTACAAGGAAAGACATAACAATGTAAGCCAGAACGCCAATCCCCCCACAAAAAACCAATAAAACAAAGATAATTCTGATAATTGTGGGGTCAATGCCCAGATACTTTCCCAACCCACCACACACCCCGAAGAGCATCCGCTCGGTGCGGCTTCGATAAAGTTTGTTTTCCACGTAACCTCCTACTTAGGGCCCTGGCCAGTATTCTTTTCAGCTTCACTCTTCGCCTGAACCATCTTATCACCAACCTCTTTCGGTGACATCCTACCCGCGGACACCACCATCTTAATCGCTTCCTCAACTGTCAGATTGGTGCGAATGACTTCAGTCTCATCAACTATCTGGAGAAAGCCGGTAGTTGGATTTGGTGCAGTCGGTATGAAGACATTGACAAGTTTCTTACCGGATGCATCGGTGTGTTCGTTGGTGATAAAACCGAGGGTATGGATACCTCTTCTGGGGTATTCAACCATCACCACATGCATAAAGCCGGTCTTACTAGGGTCGGAGAAACTCTGAATAACCTGTTTAATGGCAACATAAAGGGTGCGGCCGATTGGCACCCTCGCCAATAAAGATTCGCCCCAGCGAACAATCCTTTTCCCAACAACATTAGTCGCAACAGCGCCTAATATCAGAATCAAAACCGCCATTACACCAAAACCAACGCCGGTAATTGTGTGTCCGGCTATCAGTTTGATAAGGGGTTGCAAAAGTTTGTCAACAACACCGAAAAGCCAGACGATAATCCAAATCGTAAGACCTATGGGCACTGTTACTACCAGACCGGCAATCACTATCGCCCTGAATTTCCTTAGAAAGTGCCCCCAGACCGACATGGTAGTTTTCTGGGGCATTCTAACCCCTCCTCAAGATAGCCCAGCTATCCATTATCAATTTCATCAATATCATAACAGTACCGCAAGCATTCGACAATTAAGGAAATAGAGTAATAAAATTTCAGATAGATCACACTGTTGCCGCAGGGCTGAAAGGATGACCTTCATGCTCGAAACCGGGCTGGTAGCTATCCGGAGCGCTCATTTCCTGAATCCAGCCATTCTCCATTCCCAGCTTCTCCAGCAAGGCTAAAACCTCGGAGTATTCCGCTTTCGTAATCATTCGGGAGAGAGCGGAGAAGCGACCCGCGTGATGTGTCGGATAATATTGAGCCATAATACTGATGCCGACTTCTGGAGAAATTTCCTTCGCCAGCCAGGTGAGAGAGTCTTCACTCCCTGCCAGTCTTTCAGGCAAGATGAGATGGCGCACAATCATCCCTCTGATGGCAATGCCTTTTTTATCCACTATCAGATTACCCACCTGACGGTACATCTCTTTAATGCCCGCGCGAACATGTTTCACATAATCGGACGCCTGAGAAAACTGCTCCGCTATTTTACCGGAGGCATACCTGATATCGGGCAAATAAATATCTATAATGCCATCCAGAGCCTTCAAAGTATCCAGTGAATCATAACCGCCGGTGTTATAGACCAGTGGTATCTTTAAACCCATCGGCACAGCTTCATAAACCGCTCTGACTATTTGAGGAACAAAGTGGGACGGCGAAACAAAGTTGATATTATGACAGTGTAGCTCATCCTGTAAATAGATTAATTGACGGGCAAGAGTTTGAATATCCATCTCTTTACCGCGCATCCGTCGGCGTTTCTGACTAATCTGGTAATTCTGACAATAGACACAGCGCATATTGCAGTTGCCGAAGAAGACTGTCCCCGAACCCTTTGTGCCGGAGAGAGGCGGCTCTTCCCCGTGATGATTGCAAACACTGGCAACGATGGGCAATGCCCCGGAGTGACAGAAACCCGTCTTCCCTCGCAATCTGTCTACGATACATTCACGAGGGCAAATATCGCAAGACGCCAGCCGAGACTCAAGTTCTTCTGCGCGACGCTTCAACTCACCGGAACGATAGAGAGAAAGATAGCCCATCTCAGACACCACCACGCCTCCACCAAAATCTATTACATTCCCGCCAGTCGCCGCAAAGCGTCATCAATCCGTGCCAGAGTACACTCTTTCCCTAACACTGCCATCATCTGGAAAAGCGGGGGCGTTGCCGTCCGTCCGCTCACCGCTGTCCGCAGGGCACCGAATAACTGCCCCGCCTTCAGTTTCAGTTCTCCCGCCAGAGGTCTCAACATTAATTCCAGAGAAGCGGCATCAAAGCTTACCTGTTTCTCTAATCGCTCTTTTGCCACTCTTAATGCCCACACCGTTAATTCCGCCGTCATATCCTTGCCGAGTAGGAGTTGGCTATCGTAGTTCAACTGGTCAGTAAAGAAGTATTCGGTCAGTTCCGGAACTTCCATCAGCAGCCTTGCCCGCTCCTGTACCAGCGGCAAAACCTGTCGGACATAACTAATAGATAATGGACGCTTTACCTCATTCGGCAATCCTTTCTCTAAAAATGGCAGAGACTGCCGGGCAAAGTCATCATGACTCAATTTACGGATGTAAACTCCGTTCATCCACTTGAGTTTTTCGTGGTCGAAGATTGCCGCTGTCTTACTGACACGCTCCAGAGAAAAATTCTTTACCAAGTCTTCACAGGTCATTACTTCGGTCTTATCATCCAGAGACCAGCCGAGCAAGGCAAGGAAATTAATCATCGTTTCAGGTAGATATCCCAGCTCTCTGAACTGGAGAATGGAGACGGAACCGTGCCGCTTACCCAGCTTGGAGCGGTCTTTCCCCAGAAGCATAGGCAGATGAGCAAACTTCGGTATTTCATAGCCTAAAGCATTGTAAAGCAAGATGTGGCAGGGTGTGCTTGACATCCATTCCTCAGCACGTATAACATGCGTAATCTGCATATCATGGTCATCAACCACGTTGGCAAGATGATAAGTTGGATAGCCATCTGACTTCAACAGAACCAAATCTTCAATGATACTGTTTTTAAAGACAACATCGCCCCAGATGATATCGTGAACGGTCGTCTGCCCTTCAAGGGGAGTCTTCAAACGCACCACCGGCGTAATTCCCTCTTTTTCTTTCTGCGCCCTCTCTGCTTCAGCCAGGTTGCGGCAACGGCGGTCATAGCCGGGAGGTCGTTTGTTCTTTATCTGTTCCGCACGCAAAACTTCCAGACGTTCTTGAGAGCAGTAACAATTATAAGCCGCTCCCTGAGCCACCAGACGGCGAGTCGCCTCTCTATACATTTCCAGTCTTTGTGACTGAATGTAGGGACCATACTTTCCGCCAACCTCCGGACCTTCATCCCAATCGAGGCCCAGCCAGCGCAAATCATCGAGAATTGCTCCGACAGCGCCCCCGACTTTACGGGTGGCATCGGTATCTTCGATCCGAAGGATAAATGCGCCGCCGTTATGACGGGTAAAAAGCCAGTCAAATAGTGCCGTCCTGATACTGCCCACATGCAGAAAACCGGTAGGACTGGGAGCGAAACGCGTTCTTACCCTTTGAATCATAAACATTCTCCGTTAAATGGAAATCCTGATAATGTACAACACATTCTACCACCTATCCCGTCAACATTCTATAATATGTCTAGGAGCTAATGGCAAGGAAGATGCAATGAAAAAATCAGTGATTGCAGAATTAAAAGTCATTCCTCCGGGAACTAAATCCGACAGCCTGAGTAAATACGTTGCCGCTGTTGTCAAGGTAGTCAAACGGACAAAGGGTACTACTTACTAGGTAACACCAATGGCAACAATCGTTCATGGTCCCTTATACAGAGTGCTGGAACTGGCACAGGAAATGCACGAGATTCCTTTCACAATGGATGTAAGTCGGATGTTGACTTCAATCAACATCGACGACCGCCGCGACAAACTCATCACGATAGCAAGCAAGGTCAAGGCAGCCAATTAATAACACGGATTGTATAAGCTACCTCAAAAGCGGCTCTGCCTCGGCTAATAAACCTACCATCTCATCGGCGACTTTCTCCGCCTGCATGCCAAACTCCTGAAGCAGACTTTCCTTGACCCAAATATAGAACAGATAGCGCATGCAGCGGCGGTCTTCCCTCTGTGACAGCAGGAATTCATAGTGCTCTCGATTGATGCAAATCACGCCCTCACTCGGGTCATACCAGCTACGGTAATCCGACTTCGCTCCGGCGGGCGATTGTAATTTAATGTGCGGGGCGCGAGTGGGTTGCCGCGCTACGGTTCTTGCCATCTTTTCCTGAAGAGTGGGTTGCGGTACCTGTTCCTTGACTTTTACCTCATGGCCATCACCTTTCGTGGCGGTGCCGGCGATGGAACCCATAGCGAGTCTCTCCAGGAGTCCCCTTTCACGATAACGCACGAACCTGTCAATCAGTCTGCCCGCCCGACTGAGAATGATATTGAACCGTTGCTCCTGAGATTCTGCGCTGACCTCCTCAATCAACTGACGAACCTTTGGCTCCAGTTGTCTCAGTTCATTCACAAAGGCGCGGAATATCTCGTCTTGCACCACAGCCGTTTTATCGGCAGTCCTCTTGAGACGGTCGTAACGGATATAGCCCTCAAGACGCTGGTCCAGCCAGGGCAGACCCTTGAAATCCTGCAGGTCAGTCAGAGAACAGATGCGGGTGCCGCCGCGACCATACAGGTTGATCGTTGCATCCACCATCTCCCATGGCAGGACATAAAGTTCTACATAGGCAGACCCGGCTTTTGGCACGTGGAGATGGGTGGACATAACTTTGACCCCACGGAAGCGCTGCGGGTGGACTTGCTCAAAATCGTGGTTGTCTGAAATAGACATCGCATACATATTTGTCCGCAGGTCGCTGGCGAACTGCTGACCCAGATAGTCCTTGATGCGCTCCCTGGAAAGTTGGATGGCAATTTCCGGCAGAATCCCTTCAAGATAGGCAATAGTGCCACGCTGGGTATGTTCATGGGCGGGACATTTCCTGAGAATTTCAGCGTGCCCCTTCTTCAGCCACTGACGCTTTAGTACCAGACAACTGGATGACTCGCCGTCTTTTGCCGTAGAGGCAAGGTGTAATTCATCGGCGATGAGAGCGAAAGCCAATAAGCCGATGCCTTGCTCGCCTCTCAACGCCAGATGGAGTTTCTCGGAATCGCCAATCTGCTGAAGAACCTGCTTCATCTTTTCCGGAGTCATCCCGATGCCATTGTCCTGCACGGCAATACTCTTCAGGGAGTGTGCGCCTGAGCCATTGCTGGCGGGCTGATAAGTCAGCTTGAGCAGAATTTGCCCCTCTTCGGTTTTTGCCTGCTCAATGGCATCCGCCGCATTTTCCACGAACTGCCGAAGAGCCTCGGATGGATTACGACAAACATGCGCCAGTACCTCGAACACACCCGGTCCCGTATGAAGTGTTACTTTAGCCATAAACCACCTCCTGTTACCTCGTTGCTTTTTTGTTATTACTCACGGTCAAAAAGCGTGGGTTTATCAAACTCCTGTCGGGCTTTCTGAAAAGCAACATCCCAGGTAAAGCCCTGACGGCGGTACTTGATAATCAGTTGTATCTTTCGTGCCTCTGTATCTTGAAAGTGCCTCACCTCCCGTTGTGTTAGGCGAGACCTGGTAGATTCGATAAACCTCTTTCTCTCAAGGTAGCGAATTTCATCTACGGACGCTCCGGTTTTTCTGGCTAGTTCGGTAATGCGCAACATTTCACGAATTCTTTCATATAATATTTCACGAAATTATACCCGATTATATAGCGCAGAATCTAATTTGTCAAAGCGGAGCCCCGGGGGGGGGTAATCATTTCCATATGCTATAATGAGTTTTAATGCTAAGAAGGTGTGCCTGATATGTTTTCTGTCGAAGTCCAACATATCCTCAAGGCTTACGGCAATAGAGCCGTAGTCAACGATTTATCATTTAACGTCAATCAAGGCGAAATCTTCGGATTGATTGGGCCCAACGGTGCCGGCAAGACAACCACTATCCGAATGATGATGGATATCATCAAGCCCGATTCCGGCGACATTAAAATCATGGGCGAAAAACTGACCACCTCCAGCAAGAACGAAATTGGCTACCTGCCGGAGGAACGAGGCCTTTATAAAAAACTGAGCGTCATCGACTCTATCATCTATTTTGCTTCTTTGAAAGGTGTGGATGTCCAAACCTCCAGAGAACGGGCTGAGAAACTGCTCAAAAGAGCGGAGATGTTGCCCCACAAGAATAAAAAGATTGAAGAGTTAAGCCGCGGTATGGGGCAGATTATCCAGCTCATTGTTACCATTATCCACGACCCCAGACTAATCATTTTGGATGAACCGTTTGCAGGCTTGGACCCGGTCAATACACAACTCCTCAAAGAGATTATCACGGAGTTACGGAATCAGGGGAAGGCAATCATTATGAGCACCCACCGTATGAACGATATCGAGGAGCTTAGCGACCGTATTTTAATGATAGATAAAGGGCGGATGGTTCTTTACGGGGATTTAACCAGCATCAAACCAAAATACAGAAACAACTCGGTGCTTGTAGAATACGAAGGGGAATTAGGTGACATTGACGGAGTAACAGAGAAGCGTGTCCATAACAAGGCAACAGAGCTGATGCTCGATGCAAAAACAACACCTCAAATGCTGCTGGGAAGTTTGGTGAGAAAAGGCATCGCAGTCAACCGTTTTGAACTATCAACCCCTTCCTTGAACGAGATCTTCATAAAAGTCGTCGGTGAAGAACATGAGTAAGACACTGCTATTAGCCAAACACGAATTCTTAATCACGACAAGGAGAAGGGCCTTTATCATCCTTACCCTTGCCTTCCCGATATTGGCTCTTTTGGGGTTATTAGCGGCTCAGGCAATCCCGGGGATGATAAAGCCAGCCGTAGAGATAGAAAAGATTGGCTACGTCGATGAGGTCGGCATTTTCAATGAGAACATCTCGCAGGGGACAATACGCTTGGTCTCTTTTGGTACAGAAGCTGAAGCTAAAAAAGCCTTATTGGATAAGGACATCAAGGAATATTTTATCATCGCCCCGGACTATATCTCGACCGGTTTAATACAGAGATATACTCTTAAAAACGAGGTGGAGCCGGGGGGAGCGACGCAGACGGCAATCAGGAACTTCTTACTGGGCAATCTTTTAAAGGGGAACAGCACGGATATTATTGAGCGCGCTAAAACCCCCGTGAACATATCCAGTACGACATTAACCAGTACCGGTGAAGTAGCACCACAACAAGGCGGGTTTGCGGCTCTTATACTCCCCTATGTCTTCAGCATCTTATTAATGATGTCCATCTTCTTCTCATCCGGCTACTTGCTTCAGGGTCTTGTAGAAGAAAAGGAGAGCCGCGTGATGGAGATTCTGCTATCCTCAGTTTCTCCGCAACAGTTACTGGCTGGCAAGGTAATTGGGCTTGGCGCCGCCGGGCTGGCACAAATTATCGTCTGGCTTATCTCCGCCAATTTCCTGATGAGGATGGCTTCATCAAACTTCGGGAGTATTATCGGGGTGTTGAATGTAACTCCGGAATTCCTCATCTTGGGGATAATCTATTTCATTCTCGGTTATTTGTTCTTAGCGATCATCATGGCAGGAGTTGGTTCAATCAGTCCCACGGCGCGTGAAGGACAACAAATGTCCGCATTGTTTACGATTCCGGTTGTCATACCAATTTACTTTATGGCTCTCATTATGGCACACCCGGAGAATATTGTGGTTAGGATACTCACCTTCATCCCCATCACCGCGCCGATTACTGTGATGGTTCGGCTTGGACTGTCTGAAATTCCAATATGGGAACTGGCGGTCAGCATTCTAATACTCATATTATCCATCACCGGGTGCTTTGTGATGGCAACCAAACTCTTCCGGACTTACTTACTGATGTACGGGAAAAGGCCAAATCTTAACGAAATCATCCGCAGTTTCAGAAACACATAAAACTAACAGGGGGTAGTTGGCTGGTGTTACGGTTTTACTGCCCGCACCTTGATACTGAAAATCGGCAGACCGAGTTCTTTGACTCCCCGCAATTCGGATTCGTTAACTGCTTCCACATTCTTGAAACCGGCGTCTTCAATCATTTTCAAATAATCGTTTTTCTTTGAAGCACCGGCGATGCAACCGACATAGGCTTCCACCGAATTCTTGACTGATTCGGGCAATTCCTTCAGCAGTACCATATCCGAGACCATCAACCGACCACCCGGTTTCAGTACGCGGTAAGCCTCTTGAAACACCCTCGATTTATCCGACGAAAGATTAATAACGCAGTTCGAAATAATGACATCAACAAAGCTATCAGCGACCGGCAGATTTTCAATTTCGCCAAGATGGAACTCCACATTTTTGTAATCGCCTTTCCGGGCATTCTCTCTTGCTTGGCCAACCATCTCAGAAGTCATATCCACGCCAATGACTTTCCCGGTCTTTCCAACTTTGTTCGCCGCCAGGAAGCAATCAAATCCCGACCCGGCACCGAGGTCGAGAACAGTCTCGCCTTTTTCGAGAGAAGCGAGTGCCACCGGATTCCCACACCCCAAGCCCAGATTAGCCCCTTCCGGAACAGACTTCAGGTCTTCCGGACTGTAACCAATCGCCTGGCTCTTGGCATCTGTGCTACAACAACTTCGGCTGGGTAAGCTCTTTGGCCCACAACAGGATGGGCTTTGTTTAACGATATTTGCATAACCTTTTCGAACGGCTTTCTTAATTTCTTGTTCTTTCATTTCCATACTCCTGAATTCACCGTACATTATAATCCGACGGGCGTCAAATCATCAGTCAATCACCATCCTCACACTCAACCAATTGCCTCCTTGAGTCTCTCATCCACCTCTGTCAGCGTCAGTCCTTGCACGGAAATCAGCTTCCTGCGGCTGGTTAAACCTTTTTCGATTGAGAGACGACTCTTGCTAACATCCAGAATCTCGCTGAGAAACTCAAATAATTCTTTATTGGCTTTGCCCTCTAAAGGTGGAGCGGCAATCTTCAGATGCCAGACGCCATTTTCAAAACGCAAAATTTCGCTTTTTCTGGCTCCGGGGTGCGCCTGCACCGTAATTCTGACCGACTTCCCTGTCTTTGCCATTTAAATTTGCCTGAGTATTGATATTTGATTATTGGAATTTAAACAATCTCTGGGCATTCTCCGTGGTTTGTCGGGCAACCGCCTCGGATGACTTCCCTAGAATTCCTGCCAACACTTCCACTGTGAGCGTGATGTATGCTGGTTCGTTCCGTCTGCCGCGGTACTTCTGTGGTGGCAGAAAGGGACAATCCGTTTCTACCAGCAGTTTATCGGCAGGAATACTCCTGATGACATCGCCCGCCTTATTATTGGGATAGCCGATATAACCGCCAAAGGCAAGGCAGAAGCCCATTCCCAGATATCGCATTGCGGCGGAAGCACCTTCACCGAAGCAGTGGATAACACCGGGTCGTTGAGGACGCGTGAGTTTCACCCATTCTGTCAGGATTGATAGAATATCATTTGTCGCCTGACGGTCGTGGATAATGACCGGCAGAGAAAGCTCCCCAGCCAATTCCAATTGCCACTTCAAGACCTGCAACTGTGCCTCTTTCGGCGAGTAGTTATGATAGAAATCCAATCCCATTTCTCCTAAGGCAACCACCCGGGGGTTCTCCGACATTTCAGCGATGCGGGTAATCTCTGCTTTTTGAACATTACCAGCGCCGTGCGGGTGAATACCCACGGCGGCGAAAACCTGCGGATACTTTCCCGCTAATTCAATGGCCTTTTCGCTTGATTTCACATCGGTGCCGACAGTGAGAATCTTGCTGACCCCAGCATCAATTGCTCTGGTAATAACCCCATCACGGTCACGACTGAATTCCTTCATATCCAGATGGGCATGGGTATCAACGATGGTCAGCGCAATTCTCCCTCAGATTCTTTTAGTTATGGGTAACACCAATAAGCTCGTGAATGTCCTTAATCTTCTCTTTTTGGAGGAAACTTTGTATGCCTTCCAGCACATCCATCGAGGCGCGGGGGTTCATAAAGCTGGCGGTACCCACCTGAACAGCCGTGGCGCCCATCATAACGAACTCGATAGCATCATTACCGGTAACGATGCCGCCACAACCGACGATTGGTATTTCTACACTCTTGGAAACGGTGTAAACCATATACAAAGCAACCGGCTTGATGGCAGGACCGGACAGACCGCCATAGCCGTTACCAAGTAACGGTTTACGTGTTTTCATATCTATCGCCATACCTTTGAGCGTATTTATCAAACACAAAGCATCGGCGCCGGCTTCGGCAACTGCCTTTGCTATACTGACAATTTCAGCCGTGTCGGGCGTTAATTTGATAATTATCGGGAGAGAAGTCGCTTTTCTGACAACCTCAGTTACTTCCGCGGCTGAAGCGGGGTCGGCGCCAAACTCCGAGCCACCAGCCTTAACATTGGGACAACTGATATTGACCTCGATGCCGCTGACACCCGCCACACCATCCAATTTTGATGCTACCTGAGCATAATCATCAATCGTCCTACCGGCGACATTGACAATGACCGGCACTTTCCACTTTGCCCAGATTGGCGCTCTCTCTTTTATCAAAGCATCCACCCCGATGTTTTGTAACCCGATTGAATTGAGCATACCGCCGGCTGTCTCTACAATCCGTGGTTGAGGATTACCGTCTCGCGGTTCCAATGTGGTGCCTTTGCAGACAATCGCTCCAAGTTTTTGAATATCAAAGAGATGCCCGTACTCCGTTCCATAGCCAAAGGTGCCGGAAGCGGTCATCACTGGATTCGCTAGCAGTAAGCCTTTTTTGTTTTTGGGAGCCAATTGCACTGAAAGATTCATCGCACCTCCCTAATCGACTTTAATTTCCGTATCGGTGATGTCAATCTGCGTACAAGCATTATTATAGAAGAAACGTTCCCCGAGTTCTTGAGCCATCATTGCCGATGCCGGCAATCCCGTGCAATGAGACATGCCGACTTTCTGAACATCCAGCTCTTTCAGAGCGGCGATGGTCATATGGACCCGTTCGGCAGATGCATTGATAAGATGACAGCCGCCAATCACCATCCGTACCTCTTTTCTGCCGATAAGCTTCTGAGAATGATAAAGGGTATTAATAACGCCACGATGTCCGCAGCCCAGCACCACCACTAAGCCCGACTTTGTATTGATGATGAGAGCCATGTCATCCAGTAATTCATCGGATTGCCAGCCGGACTTCCCTTTTACATAGAAACGATTGGGGGTAATTTGTTCAAAATCGGTAACCATCGGCACTTCACCTGTGGTCATTATGTTATCAGTTATCCTCACCGGCTCCCTACTTAATTTAAAGCTCGCCCCGAGACTCTCGAGGTCTTTCAAAAGAAAAGGCATGCCGATATCTTTTCTTTTATCTTCCCGCTGCCCTGAATATTTGGCAGTCCAGACGTCAGGATGAGCAATAACCTCGACTTTTTTCCTCATCTGCCGCAGAACGTTCTGCAAACCGCCGGTATGGTCCGAATGCCCGTGACTCAAGACAATCTTATCAACCTTACTGAGGTCGATGCCCATTACGCTGGCATTATGACCAGCGGAAAGGCTTTGACCGGCATCCATCAGAATATTGGCGGTATCGGTCTCTACCAGAACACTCAGCCCCCATTCTCCCAGCAAACCCATAGCATCTACGGTATTCTCACTGAGAGTAGTAATCTTCAACATCATTTTCCCCCGCCGTCAAGATTATAAGCTATGTATACTCGCCAAGCAAACCACCATGTAAAAAAATGAAAGCCCCTCGCAAACATCGAGGGGCTTTCATTTTACCCGTGGTTATAGAGCTTTGTAAGCGTCACGAGTGACCGAGGGCGTTAGCTCGCCGGTGAGGCACGGACATTGGCATAGAGTTTTTGTCCGCTTGCTAGTTGGCTCTTAATCTTAACCTGACCGCCGGTGCTTACGGTAACGAGGCCAGAGACATCTCTCTGATAGCCACACAGTAAACACTCCTCATACCAGCCATCTGTTTCGCGTTGGATGAAAAGGTCACCATTACACCGGGGACAACTCTTCAACTTCCAGATCGCCATATTTCCCATCCCTTCAAGTTCACAAGGACATCCGGGGTTTATCTAGTTTGTATTCGACGTCCTTCTCAAGTTTTGCGGATATTTTCGCTACCCGCTAACGACCTTTTCTAAATTAATTACGTATTAGAGGGTAAACTATTGGAGTAACGAAAACATTACGATTAGCCGTCATGGGTAACAAAAAAGTAACAAAAAGGTAAAATTTCGGTTACAAAATAATGAGGAGCCAAAATCAACGACTGAGGTTCACACTGCCATGGTAACCACCAAAACGGCTACTTTGCCTCAAGCGGGATAAAGATGGAGTCCTCGGCAGAGTCTCTGGCTGGGTAAATAATCTCGGTGAAGATAGTCTCTTTTGACTTTTTGTCAGCCAAGTTGTTTTGGAAGATTAATCTGTAACTCGTCCCATTTGCCTGAGAAGCAGTAAAGGAGAGGCGGTCAGATGTATTCCCACCGGCGGTTGAACCGGTAGCCGTTGATGTATAGATGACTGAAGACCCCGCTTTAACCTGGAAATCAACACTCCCGCCGGTGCTTGGCTTCTCTGTGTTGTACCAGCAATCTACCTTATCGCCGTCAGCCAAATTAAGGTCGATGGTAAAGGTGCCGCCACCCTCAATCTCAAGATGTAGTTGATATATTTCCCATTGAGCGTCTCCGGATTTAACTTTTGTTACCTTAACTATTTCATACTTTACCGTGGGAGTAGCCGTGGAACCGGAGTTCCCCGAACATCCGATAGTAAACAGCATTACCAGGACCAGAAATAGCGCAATAGCAATTTTGCCCTTCTTCACTTTCAGCCTCACCGATATAGCCGTATTGTTATCAACAATACAACCGAGCGAGTAATTAGTCAATAGCCGTGCTCAAAATATAACGGACATTGGCAACCTGAAAACGTCGGTGAATAATGGGGAAAATTTTCTGGCCGGGGCTTGATAAAACACTGGGTTTCTGCGTGGTATAATCAAAAATATGGATAAGAACAGATTAAAGCGCCACGTTAAAATAGTCTGTACCCTTGGACCTGTCAGCAGCTCTCCGGAAATCCTCGAAAGGATACTGGAGGAAGGTATGGACATTGCACGTTTGAATATGTCCTACGGGACCCTTGATGAACACCGCCAAACCATTGTCATGGTCCGTTCTGTCAGTCAGAAACTGAAACTACCCACCGGTATTCTTTTAGACCTTCCCGGACGGAAACGCCGCACTGGTGACACTAGAACTGTCTTTGAGGAGCAACTTCAATTTGCCCAGGCAAACCGGATTGATTTCATCGCTCTTTCTTTCATCACTTCGGCACAGCAGGTTGAAGAAGTAAACGCCTTACGCAAAGAGATGGGCATCAACATACCTATCATCGTCAAAATAGAAAAGGGTGAGGCTCTGGCAACGAGTGGTGCCATCATTGACGCCAGTGAAGGAGTAATGGTTGCTAGGGGGGACCTTGGACTGCAGATAAATATCGAGAAAGTACCCCTGGCTCAGAAAAAATCATCCGAGAAGCAAATCAGCGCGGTAAGTCGGTCATCACCGCTACCGAGATGCTGGAATCAATGGTAAAATCAGCCACTCCCACAAGGGCAGAAGCGACCGATGTCGCTAATGCCGTTCTCGATGGAACCGATGCAGTGATGCTCTCCGAGGAAACCTCCATCGGGAAGTATCCCGTTGAAGCTATTCAGATGATGGCAAAAATAATTAAGGAAGCGGAAACAGCCTATCCTTACGAGCATATCATACGCAACCTTTCCGACGGGGGTCTACCTGAGGTAAACGACGCCACTGCCCGGGCCGCCTGTCAGATTGCCTACTAGATTGAGGCAAAAGCCATCGTCGCGCTGACCTCCGGGGGCACCACCGCTCTACGGGTAGCCAAGCACCGTCCCCGCCAGCCGATTCTGGCAGTAACCACTTCGGATATTACTATGAGACGGCTCACTATTGCCTGGGGTGTTTACCCTATCAAAAAACCAGAGCCCGCAAATCTGGAAGATTGGCTGGAAGAGGCACGAACAATCGCCTTAGAGACCGAGGTGGCGAAAAAAGGCGACCTGATAGTGGTTACGGCAGGAATGCCGTTTATGGTTCCGGGAAGCACCAATCTGGTGAAAGTCCACCGCGTCTAACTAATTAATTAGGAAATACCTTGCATTTCCTAATTTCCCAGATATTTTTTCGCCAGACTGGCGAGAAAGTCTGTTTTCAGCCGGAGACTGGCAATATCAATCTTTTCGTTCTTCCCGTGCACCGAACCACTCATTGCGGGGTCCATATTAAGGGTCATCACTCCTATACCGTAACTTGGCACACCCATCTCCCGCAGATATCGTGAATCGGTAGCACCGGTACAGATGGAAGGTAGAATAGGCACATCCCCGACAAACTCTTTCAAGGTACTCTCAATCAGACGATAATATTCATTATCCGAACGTGAGAACGACGGCGCGTGGTACTGCATTGTCTCCACCTCAACACCACCAAGAATTTCCTTCAGTTCGTTGATAACATATTCCCAGTTCTGACCGGGGAGAATTCTAATATCAATCTGGGCTTCACAGTTATCCGGGACAATATTTGTCTTGACACCCCCATGGATAACATCCGGCGAAATTGTCATTCTGGTGACGGCACTCAAATAAGAAACCAGTACTCTGTCACTCAATCTCCGGAGGACATCATCGACATTGTCTGCGCTCACTTTATCACTCAAACCATCGAGCCGGGCAAATGTTTGCACCAGACTCTGTGTTTCGGAGGTCAGGCCAACACGTGGTTTGTAGTTTGCTAGACCGTTTATCACACTTGCCATCTTGACCACAGCATTGTTCTCCATTACCGGAACGGAGCCGTGAGAACTGATACCTTTTGATATTAGTTTCATCCACGCCGGCCCTTTCTCCCCGACCGACAAGGAATGGTAGGTCTTACTGCCCATAGCCAGTGGTTCGGCACCTTCATTGATGGTAAAGTCCGCCCTGATTTTGTCCGGGTACTTCTCCGCCAGAAACCCAGCACCGAGGTAACCACCAACCTCTTCATCGGCTGTGGCGGCAAAGATGAGCTTCCCTTTGAGCTTCAGTGTTTGTGCCAGATGGATAACGGCGCAAGCTTCGGCAGCAACCAACCCCTTACAGTCAATTGCTCCTCGCCCATGTACAAAACCATCTTTGAGTTCTCCGGAGAAGGGAGGCGAGTCCCAGCCTTCTGTTATCGGTACCACATCGGTATGAGAAAGATAGAGAAGTCTTTTATTGCCTTCGCCGATACAGGCAATAAAACTCGCCCGTCCCGGACTGGGTTCAATAATTTCATTGGGTATCTGGTACCGATCAAAAAGGCGTTTCAGATATTCAGCGACCCCTGTTTCTCCACCCGGCGGATTCACCGATTGGATTTTGATAAGGTCAGAGAGAACACTCTCAACTGCCGGATTGCCTCCTTCCTGTTTTCTCCCCATTGGCTTTATCCCTCTGCCAGCTTTTGCCCTGACTCGTAGGCTTTTTGCAAAGCATCCGGGTGTCTCAGAATGGCACCTTTTCCATCTATCCCGGAGATTAGTAATTCGCCGGCATACTCAATATCCAATACGCGACACCATGTCTTCACAATAGCGAGGGACGGCTCGAACATACCCTTGATGCGTGCCCCGCTGACAGAGATAAAGAAAGCCTTCCTCTTCCGTTCCGTGTTTAGAGGTGAGACCCTGAGAACATATTTCCGCGCCCAGAGACACTGGCAACGGTCAATCATTGCTTTCAGAGACGCCGTAGGTCCCATAAACTGTACCGGCGAGACGAGAACAATAACATCTGTCTGCTCCAGCTCATCGTAAATCTTCTGCATATCGTCCTGAATTCGGCATTTGCCTTCCTTAAAGCAGGTGTCACAATGCTCGCAGGGCGTAATTTTGAGACTATTGAGACGTATCGTCTTTACATCAGCCCCTTTGCCGGCGGCACCCTTTAGAAATTCTGCCAGCAAAATGTCGGTGTTACCTCCGCGCCGCGGACTACCGGCAATGCCCAATACTTTCACAAACCATGCTCCTCAATAATTCTTAGAATGGCTGCTTCCCTGCTACACATCAATGACTCGCGTTCCGGAATATCATGGTCGTAACCGAGTAGATGTAGAACCCCGTGAATGAGTAATAAGAGTACCTCTCGTTTTACGGGATGGCTGTGCTCTTCGGCCTGCTGGCTAGCCTGTGGATAGGAGATAATAACCTCTCCCAGATGCATTTTGCCATCCGGGGCACTAACAAAGACAGGCTGGTTTCTAATTTGCTCACTCATCGGGAAAGATAGCACGTCGGTTGGTCTATCTTCCTCCAGATATTGCTTGTTCAACTCATGTATTTTCTCATCACCGATGATAACCAGCCCCACCTCTGAATTGGCACTGACCTGTTCCTCTTCTAGAATCTGACGGATGGCGCCCTTCAGCCAAGCGGGCTTAAGTTGTTTCTTATATGCCTCATCAATCAGAACATTAATTTCCATCTGTGCCAATGATAACACAGCGGCGATATCTGCTCAAACCAAATTTAGGTTATACCCTCAGGACACAATTCTCCTGAAGCTCAAACTGGCCACCGTAACCAGCACAACAGTCGCAATGGCGATTGCCAATATATCAACAGGAAACTTGGAAAAATCACCGGTCACCAGCAACGCTCTGAGGGCATCAACAATATAACTCAAAGGGTTAACCGTAGCGATTGCTTTAAGCCAAGTCGGCATGATGGAAATGGGGTAAATAGCATTACTGGCGAAGAACAGTGGCATGGTAATAGCCTGACCAATGCCCATCATCCTTTCCCTTGTTTTCAGAAGTGAGGCGAGAGTCAGGCTGAGACCCGCAAAACACATCCCGAGCAAGACTATGATGATAAGAACACCGAGAATATGCAGGGGGTTTAAAGAAATCTTAACCTGAAGTATTAATGCCAGTATAATGACCACGATTGCTTGGAAAATGCCTCTTAGCCCGGCAGAGAGTGTCTTACCTATTACTATGGCAGAGCGCGGCACCGGACTGGCAAGAAGTTTATTCAGTATGCCGAGGTCACGCTCCCAGACAATCGTAATCCCATAGAAAATAGCTACAAACATGACAGATTGGGCCAAAATTCCCGGCGTCATAAATTGAAGGTATGTGTACGGCCCTGTGTTAAAGGTTTTTGTCTGGGTAAAGACTTCCCCAAATACAAGGAGCCAGAGGGCTGGCTGTACACTCCGAATCCATATCTGTGACGAGTCGTGCCTCACCTTTCTTAGCTCAAATTCCAATAATGTAAAAACACCGGAAAAATATCTTCGTATGCTCACTTTGTTAACCTCCTGAATGTTCTCCGTACCCTGCTAGCTTCCAGCCACGAATCACCTTCCGCAATTCTGGCACCCGTGTATTTAAGGAATACATCATCGAGACTGGACTTTTCCAAGGATACCGTCTCTACCTCTACGTTATTTTTTCTGAGGTTTTCAAGAAGATGCGGTATTAACTTCTCCCCATCAGAAACTATCACGCCGCAATGTTCACCAGAGGAGTCAGAGGTGACTGAATAACCAAGCTCTTTGAGCCTGGCTGAACATTCCGAATTTTTTGTGGTGACGGTGACGACATCGCCACCCAGTGAGGCTTTAAGTCGAGAGGGCTCGCCAATCGTGATTAGCTTTCCCTTACTCATGATACCTAGCCTGTCGCATAAAGCATCGGCTTCATTCATATCGTGAGTAGTCAGGATAATTGTCGTGCCGAAGTCGCTGCGCAGGTTCTCAACATGTTCCCAGATATTCCTCTTAGCTATCGGGTCAAGACCAATACTGGGCTCATCAAGGAACAATATCTTCGGTCGGTTTACCAGTGCCTGAGCAATCTCAAGTCTTCTCATCATTCCACCAGAATAAGTATTAACCATACTGCCAGCTCTGTCCTGTAGTTCCAGATATCCAAGCGCTTCTTTGATACGTTGGCTCCTCTCTTTACTCGGCACACCATATAATTTGCAGGACATGAGAATGTTCTCATACCCGGTCAGTTCACCATCTACTGACACGTCCTGAGGCACATACCCAGCCATCTGCCTGACCTTGTCAGAGTAAGCAAGCGCATCAACACCAAAAACACTGATTTTCCCTGAGGTGGGCCTTATCAGAGTCAAAAGCACACGCATTGTCGTCGTCTTGCCAGCTCCATTCGGCCCGAGGAGACCGAAAATCTCCCCCTCATCTATGGTAAATGAGATGCCATCAACAGCCATGACTCTGGGATATGTTTTTATGAGGTCTTGAACAACCACTGCTTTATTAGCCAAACTGAACCTCCATCACTCGTCTTTTACGTCTCGTGAGACCAGGATTTTTACAATGTTTCTATTGACATTTTAGTGAACGTTAATTACAATGTCAATACAACATTCATAATGAAGGTGGAGATTAACAATGGAAAAGGCGGAGTTAGTAAGAGAGATAATTGAGCTTCAGCGTAAGGTGGACCGCGCTCGGAGACAGCGCGAACTCGGCCCCTGGATGGGCTTGCCTCTTACCATTGCCCAACTTAAAAGCTTGTTTTTTATTAGCAACCAAGGGAGCACTAACCTGGGGAATCTGGCTGCAGCACTGGGAGTTACCCCAACCAACACGACAGGTATCGTCGACCGATTAGTGAAGAAGGGGCTAGTGAGCCGTAACGAGGATGCGCAAGACCGTCGTATGTTGTTACTGCAAGCTACTACCAAAGGGGAGGAACTCGTGACTAACCTCAGAGACAGAAGAAGAGGCCACATGTCTGAGGTCCTGGCTCTTATGAGTATGGATGAGCTTGCCACTCTAGCTCAGGGGCTCACCTCGCTAGTCAAAGCCAATGAGGCTCACAAAGGGAAAAACAAGGATTGCGCTGCCCGATAATCATACTATCTTGCCTAGCCCAAGTTTTTAATATGATAGTTTCCAATTAAAATTATTGGATAAAAGGGGACTTGAGGGGAAAATTCCCCTCAAGTCCCCTTCGTTGGTAGTAGCCCATTTCTTCATCGATAATAGAATCTTTGTCGGCAAAGTAGTACAATAAATAACTACGATTGCAGTATGGAAGGGGAGGGATCGCATAGTGGTCTAGTGCGGCCGCCTGCTAAGCGGTTGCCCTGAGAAATCGGGGTCGTGGGTTCAAATCCCACTCCCTCCGCCACCTCAACGAGTATTCTTCTTAATGTCGTCCCTGCCTCCGCAGGAACTCAAATAATTTGGAACAGGCATGGATGAGTGTCCGTAATGTTTATATTCTGGTAATGAACATCACGGAACTCTCCATATAGGGTTAACAAATGCCTAATTATCATATCTGGACAATTGGCTGCCAGATGAACAAAGCAGAATCGGAACGCCTCGCCAGCCTATTCGAGCAAAAGGGATTTCAGGCGGTCTCCGATATTGCTCAGGCAGATATTATCATCCTCAATACCTGTGTTGTCCGTCAGAATGCTGAAAACCGCGCTGTCAATAAACTCCGTAACTTAAAAACGCTCAAAAAGACGCGCCCGGACCTGACACTCGCCGTCACCGGTTGCTGGGTAGATTCCGATATTGACCGCCTTAAAACCGATTTCCCGTATGTTGACCACTTTTTCAAAGCCGGCGATTGCCCACCGTGGGCAGAGAAGGACGAGTGGTCTCAAGCCCTACCCGGTCAACCACAACCAGTTACCTATGTGCCTATTATTCAGGGATGTAACAATTTCTGTGCCTACTGCGTCGTCCCATACCGCCGCGGAAGGGAGAGGAGCCGCCCTCTATCCGAAGTGGCTTGCGAGGTAAGAGAACTAGCGCGCCGCGGCACAAAGGAAGTCATCCTGCTAGGACAAAATGTGGATTCCTACGGGCATGACCTCCCTGACAAGCCGGAACTGGCTGACCTGCTCACCGAACTTAATGACATTGATAGTCTTTACCGCATCCGTTTCCTAACCAACCATCCCAAAGATATGAGCCATCGCCTGATACAAACGATTGCCCGAATCGACAAGGTCTGCAAACACATCAGTCTTCCGGTACAAGCCGGGAATAATGAGATATTGAAGGCAATGAGGCGCGGCTACACTGTAGAAGATTACCACCGACTCATCAGCAAAATACGCCGCGAAATACCCGGTGTGGCACTGAGCAATGATGTCATCGTTGGCTTCCCGTCGGAAAGCGAACCACAATTCCAGCAGACGGTCAGCTTGCTCACAGAACTGAGGTTTGATACTGTCCACATTGCCGCCTATTCCCCCCGCCCAGGTACAATTGCCGCCAGAGAGCTTGTGGATGATATCCCGGCTGATGAGAAGAAGCGACGTCTATCAATAGTCGAACAACTCCAGGAAAGAATTGCTGCCGAGATTAATGCCGGGTTGATCGGGAAAACCGTGGAAATCCTCGTTGAAGGCAAGGAGAAAGGGAAGTGGTACGGTCGCACGGACACGGATAACCTGGTCTTTTTTAACAACAATGCAAACTACATGGGAAAACTGGTAAACTTAAAGATAGAATATTCTGGCCCGTGGTCGTTACAAGGCACGGCAAATTACTGAAGGAGGAGAGAGGATTGCGCAAGACAAATATTTTGGTTATAGGATTAATACTGGCATTGCTGGCTACAATAGCGTTTGTGGGTGGCTGTTCAACAACCACACCCGCCACTACTAGCACTGGGAGCACAACGTCGGCTAGCACCTTGACAAGCCTTCTGCCGATGATTATCTTCATCGTGATTCTCTTCGCGCTGATGTATTTCTTCACTATCCGACCACAGCGGAAGAGACAACAAGAAGCACAGAAGATGGTGCAGTCACTTCAGCGAGGCGATAGAGTCATCACCAATGCCGGCATCTACGGACAGATTGAGAGCGTCTACGAAGACAGTTTTATCCTCAAAACAGAATCCGGAGCAACGATAAAGATTGCCAAGTGGGCTGTCGTCGGTAAGCAACCGGAGGAAACAGCCAGGACCAGTTAAAATCTACAGCGTACACTGTTGTCTTACTAATTAGTGCTAGAAAGCTTCGGGTTTATCTGGCGAGGAGTAGTGCTGAGGTGAGCTATTTCGACTACATCTTAGTAGGTAGCGGTATTGCTGGGCTTTACACTGCCCTGCTGGCAAAAGAGCAGGGCAGTGTGCTTATTATCACCAAGAGTGCTATTGAAGACTGCAATACCAAGCATGCCCAGGGAGGTATTGCCGCCCCTATCGGCGCCAATGATTCGCCGGAACTGCACATTCGGGATACTCTCGCCGCCGGCAATGGTTTGTGCGATGAGGAGGCAGTGCGAATACTGGCTACCGAAGCTCCTGACCGCATTTCTGACCTGGTATATCTTGGTGTACCCTTCGATATGCTGGATGGCAAAATAGCACTAACAATGGAAGCGGCACATAGCGTCCCCCGCATCCTTCATGCCGGCGGGGATGCGACCGGTGAGCACATTGAAATTACTCTCAGCCAACGGGTGCGTACCTCCAATATCAGAGTGCTGGAAAACTGCCTGGCAACAGAAGTTCTGCTGGAAAATGGGACGGTCAAAGGCGTTAAAACCCTTGACCTCCGCACCGGAACTGCTGAGGAGTTTGAGTGTCGCTGGTTGATCCTGGCCACCGGAGGAGCCGGCCAATTGTACAAGTTCAATACTAATTCGGATGTGGCTACCGGTGATGGTATTGCTCTCGCTTTCAAGGCCGGGGCTGAGATAACTGATATGGAGTTCTTCCAGTTCCACCCCACAGCACTGCACCTGCCCGGAGTACCGCCCTTCCTGATATCGGAGGCGGTGCGGGGTGAAGGTGGTATCCTACGTAATATTAATGGATACCGTTTTATGCCAGACTATACACCAGAGAAAGAACTGGCACCCCGTGATGTGGTTACCCGTAGTATCCTCTACGAAATGGAGAAAACAAACGCTGATAACGTGTTCATCGATGTCACGCATCTGCCTCGAAACACCGTTACTACCCGCTTCCCAAATATCTATCGATTCTGTCTTGACCATGGCCTCGATATTACCAAAGACCTGACACCGGTGGCACCCGCCGCCCACTACATGATGGGTGGTGTCAAGGTAAATACCTGGGGAGAGACTAATATTCCAAGACTGTTTGCTACCGGCGAGACAGCTTGTACCGGTGTTCACGGGGCTAACCGGCTTGCTTCAAATTCAATGCTGGAAGTCCTGGTTTTCAGCAAAAGAATTCTGGAGAGAACCAGAAAAGGGAGTGGCCCAATAATGCCAGCCAAAAAGCAAACCTCGGATGAACATCATCATCTGAAACTCCGGAAGTCGCCCCAAAAAGCGCCCGCGGCTGGCATACTCAGTCTTAAATCGCTGATGTGGAACAAGGTGGGCATCATTCGAAATAAGAAAAACCTCACCGAGGCGGCGGATGCTCTCGCGGTATGGCAGAGAAGGCTGCCACAACTTACAGGACAAGTTTCTCATGAGTTCAGTAATATGCTTCTGACGGGGCGCTTGATGACCGAAGCGGCACTCATCAGAGAAGAAAGCAGGGGAGCGCACTTCCGCACCGATTTTCCCCAGAGTTCCCCCGCATGGCAACACCACATCATTTTCACAAAAGAGTGAGCCATGCCTTGGCGATTAATCCTGACCCATGTCACGGCCAGATTCAGACAAGTATCCTGGGAATGGTAGACCGCAAACTTTTACCAGTTAGTTCGAGTGCTTCCCCCCGCATTTTCTCAAGGTAACCCCGATACCAATGCAATTTCAACAAGCTACGTTGAACGCCAGAACCTTACAATGAGAATGGGAATGAGACGGTTTGCCAGACTGACCAATGCATTTTCAAAGAAGATAGAGAGTCACGTGTCCGCCCCAGCTCTTTATTCCACGCCCTACAATTTCGCTATGGTGATGGATGTGTCTTTGGTTAAAAATCACATAACTAAACAGCATTTTACCTGTGCCATACGTCAAAATGATACACTGCCAAGTACCCAGGGTACTTGCGAAAAATATTAAAGAGGGCTAAAATAACGGAAATTACCCTCGCTCGACACATGAAATATTCGATGTGCGGGTAGCCAGGCATAGGAAAACTGCAGAGCAAGCTTGGATTATCTGCTCTTTATTGTTGCCAACTATAGAATTACTAAGTATAATAGCTTATCTGCCGGGGCTTCCCATCAGCCAGGTGGGTTTTGAACCTGAGAGGGGTAGGAGGGAATTATGGCGGCCGACCTTAAAAAAGTCCGGTCTAGTCTGGAGAGCGAGAAGAGGCGGTTGCTTGCCGAACTGGAGCAACTGAATGCTGACGGCCGTCCTTCAGAAGAAAGGCGCGAGGGTAGCCCTTTTGGCAAAAGAGAAGAAGAGGCCACCGAAAGTCTGGAACTGGAAAGGCGTCTCGCTATGGAGAAACGGATCAGGGAACAATTAGCGGACATTGATAACGCCCTGCGTAAGTTTGAGGCTGGCACTTATGGACTCTGCGAATCCTGTGGCAAACCCATTGAATTCGCCCGATTAGAAGCCCTTCCCCAGGCAAAACGTTGTATGAACTGCAAGGCTCTTCAGGCAAAGAATGCGAAAAGCAGGTAGCTCAGGCCAACTCTGGCGGAATCTGGCGGTTCTCATCATCATCCTGTTAATCGTCGCTGGTGACCAGCTCAGCAAAACTTGGATTCGCTCCTTTCCTTACGATGGGCAGACTATCTACAAAGTAGGCTTTCTACAAATTATCCACTGGCAAAACTCCGGGGCCGCTTTTGGTTCCTTCCAGGGACAAGCACTGGCACTGAAAATCGTGTCGATAGTAGGCCTGGTTGTTTTTTCATACCTGGGAATATTCATCTCCCGCCGTTATCCACGCTTGGCAAACATCCCCAATAGAATTGCCTTTGCCTTGATTATCGGGGGTACCATCGGGAATCTAATTGACAGATTGAGATTTGGTCGTGTTACCGATTTCATTGACCCCGGTTTCTTCCCCGCCTTTAATGTCGCCGATTCCGCCTTAACGATTGGTGTAATTATTATTATCTTCTCTCTCTTGCGCCAGATGCTCCGCGAGAAACGATAAGGTTTCGATATTCTGGTCTGATAGGTGAGCTGGAAATATGGCACAAAACCCGCATCATTACCAATTTACCATTGACAAACCGGGCCTGCGTCTTGACAAATACGTGAGTGAAAACTGTCCGGGGCTCTCACGAACGCAGGCGCAAAAACTGATTGGTGACGGTGATGTTACGGTCAATGGGCGCCAAGAAAAGGCCAGTCACAAGCCCGAAATCGGCGACCAAATCGAGGTCAGCATCCCCCCACCCCCTCCGAGTGGCCTGCTGCCAGAATCGATATCCGTTAAAATCTTGTATGAGGATAATGACCTTCTAGTGATCGATAAACCCGCCGGGCTGGCGGTCCACCCCGCTCCGGGACACCCCAGTCACACCCTGGTCAATGCCGTACTTTCACATCTATCGGATTTGCCGGATGCAGGCGATACTTCACGCCCCGGCATCGTGCACCGATTGGACAAAGACACCTCAGGGGTAATGGTTATTGCGAAGAATATCACTGCTTTGGCTAACCTGTCCGAGCAGTTTAAGTCACGTTCCGTCAAAAAAGTCTATCTGACACTGGTTAAAGGGCATCTTACTCCGGAACGCGGCATCATTGAAGCACCCATCGGGAGAGATTCCGGCGACCGCAAAAAAATGTCAGTCACCGGGGAAAGTCGAGGCAAGCAAGCCCGCACAAATTACCGCGTTATGAAGTATGTTGGCACTGACAGCCTGCTGGAAATAGCGCCGGAAACCGGCCGTACTCACCAGATTCGCGTCCATCTGGCGGCAATCGGTTATCCGGTGGTAGGCGACGAGACCTACGGTGCGAAATCAGCCCGTCTGAACCGGCAATTCCTGCACGCACACCGGCTCGGATTCTACCTGCCTTCCAGCGGCCAGTACGTGGAGTTTGAATCGCCACTACCAGAGGATTTGGAGAAGGTATTGGAAGAGACAGGACAACAACATAGCTAAACCCGAGAAGATGCACTATACTTATGGATAAGAAACCCTGGGAACAGATGGATGAAAAACACGCTCTCAACCCCCGAAAACCAGCTTAATACCCTTATCGGCCTCGCTCTCGATGAGGACATCGGTAAAGGGGATATCACCAGCGACCTAGTGATACCCGTCAAACTTCGGGCAAAAGCCACTTTTGTAGCTAGGGCGGAGGGTGTGCTGGCGGGTATCGATGTCGCCAGATTAGTTTTTGCCAGGGTCGACCCGGCTATGAAATTCAAGATATTCATCAAAGACGGGGCACGATTAAAACAGGGCGATGTTATTG
Source organism: Chloroflexota bacterium (assembly GCA_026389745.1). GTDB lineage: Bacteria > Chloroflexota > Dehalococcoidia > Dehalococcoidales > Fen-1064 > Fen-1064. The sequence continues at coordinate 26,195 of JAPLHG010000029.1, forward strand.
CGACCGTTACCGGTAAGGTTCAGGGCATCCTGAGGGCAGAGAGGGTGGCGCTCAATTTCCTACAGAGGCTCAGCGGTATTGCCACACAGACAGCCCGGTATGTTGCCCTTGTCAATGACCTGCCGCTTGCTATTCTGGATACGCGCAAGACCACCCCAGGCCTGAGGCTACTGGAAAAGTACGCCGTGTGTATGGGAGGCGGGCAAAACCACCGCTTCAACCTGAGCGACGGTATCCTCATCAAAGATAATCACCTGGCGGTTCTGCTTGCCCAGGGCATGACACTCAAAGAGATTGTTGCCAGAGCAAAATTGAAGGCCCCGAAGGGTATCAAGGTTGAAGTGGAAGTGGCCAGCCTTCAGGAGGTTGGCCAAGCAGTCTCTGCTGGAGCGGATATTATCATGCTCGACAATATGAGCCCCGCACAGATGCGCCGCGCCGTTAAAAAGATACCGCCGCAGATAAAAACAGAGGCTTCCGGAAATGTCACCATCGACAATGTGCGTGCCATCGCTGAGACCGGCGTCAACTTTATCTCGATTGGAGCTTTAACCCATTCGTCAAGAGCGCTGGATATCAGCTTGGATTTTGAACCGATTGTTCCAAAGTCTGGATAGGCAAATCTAAGCCGGCTTGCGGGCACAGGCAAAATAATTTTCGGAACCGTCTTCTACCTGTATATCTGCAAATCCTGCTTTAGAGAACAGTGTCACCATTTCAATCGCATCGGGGAGAAGGTCATTTTGCACCACGGGAATTTGCTGGTGGATGCGGTTGATGTGTTTCCGGCCTGAGGTATGGCAGACGAAAGCCCACCCGCCCGCCTTGAGCACCCGATTCATCTCCGTCATAGCTTTCGACTTATTTCCGAAATGAGGCAGGCTGGAATAGCAAATGACAGCATCGCAGACCCCGCTTGCAACCGGGATTGCCATTACATCCGCGCAGAGAAAATCAACATGCCCCGTGAACTTCTTAGACTTCGCTTTCGCTAGCATCTTCTCGGCAACGTCTAGGGCAACTATTTCTCCGCCGGTGCCCACCCTATTCAGCAAGTAAGGCAATAGCGTACCCGTACCTGTGCCCACATCGAGTATTGTGTCCCCCGGTTTAATCTTCAGTCGGTTCACCATTCGCTCCAGTTTGGAAGTATCTTTTTCCGCAACCGCCTCATCCCAGAGCCCGGCTTGTTCGTTGAAAAAAGTTCTGGTCATTTCTTCACCTCTAAACCCTTAGCCTCAGGTTTTATCCGCCCTTTCTTGACCTTTCTCTTGGGAGAAAGGAGAGCCGAGAGCAAGAAAATTACCGATGAAGTCACCACAATAGTTGCCCCGCTGCGCAGATTAAAGGCATAAGAGAAAAACAAACCCAGCCAGCCGGAGAGCACACCAAAAATCGCCGCCAGTAGAAACATCCGTTTCATATTGTAGGTCAACTGGTAGGCGGCGGCCGCCGGATTAAGAATCAAGCTGAAGATGAGCAATCCGCCGATGGAACGGAGTGATGCCGTAACCGTGGCTCCGGTGAGGAACAAAACACCATAAAAAATCAGGGTCGCCGGTAGCCCTACCGCCAGGGCAATATTGCGGTTAAAAACAGTGGCCTGAATTTCCTTAAAGAAAACGGCGACCAGCCCTA
>JAPLHG010000029.1:27848-31994 GCA_026389745.1 Chloroflexota bacterium
GTGAGGATGCTGCCCCAGAGCAATTCAAGCGCCGATGACTTGGTGCCGGGGTTCAAGCCCATAAAGAGGAAAGCTAACCCCAGCATCAACGAAAATACCACCCCCAGAGAAGTCTCGGGGTTCAACTCGCCGCGGTCAGCCAGCGGTCCGATGACCAGCGCGGCAATGAGACTGAAGGCAAAGGCGGTGATCAGGGGATTAATACCAACCCATAAACCAAAGAGTGCCCCGGCAAAAGCGGCGTGGGACATTGCCACACCGATAAAAGACATGTGCAAAAGCACCACAAAAACGCCGATGACCGCGCAGGTGATACCACCGAGAAAAGCCGCCAGCATGGCATTCTGCATAAATTGGTAACCGAAGATTGATAAGTCCACGTTAAGACTTCCCCTTGTGAATATGGGGATGGCGTTCTTCGACCACGGATAAGGGCAAATCATAGAGACGGCTCAGACTTTCTGCAGAGATGAGATCATCGGGAGTGCCATCGCCAACAATGAGACCACCTTTCATTAATACCACACGGTCGCAGGTGTGCGGGAGAGCATCTAGGTCATGCGTCACGAAGAGGGTCGTCAGGTGCCGCTCATCGTGAATACGTTTGACGAGCTCCAATATCTCAGTCTGGGCTTTCCAATCCAGCGAAGCAGTCGGCTCATCCAGTAAAAATAATCTCGGTTCTTGAGCCAGACAGCGTGCAATAGATACACGCTGTTGCTCACCGCCCGAGAGATGCCCGATAGGACGATTTGCTAAGTGAGACATCCCGACCATTTCCAGTGCCTCACCGACCACGGCCCAATCGTGCTTACCTGCTCGCTTGAACAAGCCCAGCACGCCGTAACGCCCGACCAACACCACCTCGCGGACGCTCATCGGCACGCGCGGGTCGATATCCTCTATCTGAGCGACATAACCTACCTGCCTCCTCAATTTGTGGCGGCCGCCATTGACAACCGGTTTCCCGAGCACCGTGACTCTGCCGCTTACCAGCTTGCCCAAGCCGTTAACAATGGTGAGTAGGGTGGTTTTGCCGGCTCCATTGGGTCCGATGACACCGACAAATTCACCGGCCCCCACCCTGAGAGAGACGCCGCGCAGAGCGACATCCTCGCGGTAGGAGACAACCACATTTTCAATTTCGATTGGAATGTTGTTATTCACACTATCCGCCAATTGCATTCAAAATCAGCTCAATATTTTTCTCGATCGCCCTTTCCCAGGTTTCGGTGTTATCGAAGCCCCCGGGGAAATTAGAGATTGTTATTCTCTTAGCACCCAATTCTTCGGCGATTCCCTTGCCAACATCTGCCCCATTCTGAAGGTTATCGATAACCAGTGATACCTTTGCCGCTTTCCCATCGTCCACCAAATCTTTGACCACCTGCGGTGTCAATGAATCAGCTTCGCCATAAGTGCCAATCACATTGAATCCGGCCCACTCGAGAAAATCGGCTTGCATTGCGGAACCCAGCACATTGACCGCGGAAAGGTTAGCTTTAGACAGCCTCTCTTTTATCTCAGCCTCTTCCGCTGAAATCTTTTTCTTATAATCATCTGCCGCCTTTTGGTAAACTGAACTATTCTCCGCATCCGCCTTGGAAAGTATGCTGGCAACCTCATCCACTGCCAGCGACTGTACCGATGGTATCATCCAGTTGCCGCTAATATTGATTTTAACCACACTGAGGTTGGTATTATTTACCGCGTCAATTAATGACTGAGAAAACTTCTCTCCCTGCCAGCCGTGCATCAGAAACAAGTCGGCATCGGCAAGACTCTGGATATCCGTGGGCTTAACATCAAAATGACCCGGACATTGCGCCGGTGGAATGATATTACTTACAGTGACATATTTGCCCCCGACCCGCTCGACAATCTGCTGAATGAGGGCAGTAGTGGTAACAACTTTTAATTTTGCCCCCTCGATTTTATTACAGCCACCGAGAATGGCGGGAACAAGACTCAGTAGCAAAATGCCAATTACGAACGCGTACTTCCTGGCCATTAAATCCCCCTTTCAAGCAATTCGATGCAATTGCAACTTGTTGCAATATGCAGGCAAAAAAATTTAGCTGTCTTTAGTTCGTCCGGAAACCTCGAGCCGCAAGCCATTACCGGTAAAATCAATTTCCCGGATGACGCCTGTTACTTCTTTCTTCTCCCCGAAGAGATTCTTCAGCACGATGTTGCTTCCCTCGACGGTAACTGAAGCAACGTCGGTCATCAAAAATTCCTTTTTGTTATCCTTTTCAACGTAAGCCTTAGAAAGGCACATATTACCTCCCCTCCCCGCCCAGCTTTTTCAGGGATTGCGCGAGGAGCACCGTGACTTTATCCATCTGCTCAATCGCCTGACGAATCTCGCAGGCAACTTCTTCCTCGCCCATGGCTTTAGCCTTCTCCACCAATTCTGTTAATTCTAGGCTGTGTTCCCGGTTATGCTCTATCCCATAGCCGAGCAACGTTTTGAGTTTGCTCTTCTCGTCTTTACTCACCCTGTTGGCTCTCCGCGGGCTTTTTGGGTGTCTGCTGCCGGCAGTTAACACACACGCCCAGAATGCCCAGATGGCGCAGGTCGGCGATAAACTGGTATTGGTGGAGCAGGCTCTCTTTCAGAGGCATCAGCGCGGATTCGTCAAGGTCAATAATAGCACCACACTCTTTACAAACCAGATGATGGTGATGCCCCTTCTCGACCGGGTGGTACATCACTCGCCCGCCACCGAGGTCAGTCTTGGTAACCAGTCCGAGTCGCTCCAGTAGTTCCAGCGTCCGGTACACCGTAGAGACATTGACATTGGGATACTTCGCCACTACCTGGGAATAAATCTCATCGGCGCTGATGTGGTTACTGCTGTTTTCAACCGCGGCGACAATCATCAGCCGTTGCGGAGTCATACGGTAACCCTGATGACTCAATTCGTCGGTCATATTTCGGTGGGTTCCCACCCGAACAGGTTGCTTTTGCCAGGGAAATCTCATGTTATCTGTATTTTAGCAGAGAATAAATGACGGCGCAACCCCTTGTAGTTGCAAATATTTGCGCTTAAAGGTTTATGGCCACCGATTATGAAGAGCGGCTGTTGAACCGTTCTCGGCTGTCAATCATGATAGTGACAGGGCCATCATTGTGTATCTCTACCTGCATATGCTCTTGGAACCTACCAGTTTCAACCTTTATCCCGCCGGTTCTTAATAATGCCACAAATTGATTGAAAAGAGCTTCAGCCAGTCCGGGTGATGCCGCATCCGTAAAGCTGGGACGGCGTCCCTTGCGGGTGCTCGCCAAGAGAGTAAATTGACTCACTGCCAGTAACTCGCCTTTTGTATCTACCAGAGACAGGTTGAACTTACCTTCAGAATCGGTAAAGATGCGCGTCTCTACAACCTTATGTGCTAAATATTGAGCATCTTCCTGAGTATCGCCAGCCGCCACCCCGACAAAAACCACCAGCCCGGGGCCTATCTGGCCGGCTACCTCATCGTTAACGGTTACCGAGGCTTTTGTCACACGCTGTAATAGAACCTTCACTACGATTTCTCCCCCGCTGCCTGCTTGATTGCCCCCGCCACCACAAACAGCGACCCGGTAACACAAATCATATCCCCTACTCCGGCAAGTTTCAAAGCCAGAGATAAGGCAATGGAAACATCATCGGCTTGCTCAGCCTCAATGCCATATTTTTTGAATTCAGCCACAATAGGAGCCGTCGGCATCGCTCTCGGGTGAATAGAGCGCGTGACAATCACTTTATCAAAAGTCGGCACCAGCTCTGCGACTATTCCCGAGAGGTCTTTATCAGAGGACAGCCCGATTATTAGGATTGCCTTATCGAACTTGAAATACTTTCTGAGAGCCTGCCTTAATTTCTGAACTGAGTCCCGATTATGAGCGCCATCGACGACAAGCAACGGATGACGATTCAGCACCTGAAGTCTGCCTTCCCAATTTACCCGTTTCATGCCTTCGATGATATTCTCGCGAGGAATATTGTTGCCCTTTCCAATCAATACCTCTAACGCCGCTACGGCAGCCGCCGCATTGCCAAGCTGGTAATCGCCGAGTAGCGGTATATTTAGTTCGTAATTCCCCAATCTGCCATGGACGATTAATGATTGCCGAGTATCATTAAAATCGAG
>JAPLHG010000016.1 GCA_026389745.1 Chloroflexota bacterium
TCCTCAACGCGGTGTTTGCGCTCTTTGAGTTCAACTTCAGTAGCGGCGCCGACTTTGATGACGGCGACACCACCGGATAATTTCGCCATACGCTCCTGGAGCTTTTCGCGGTCGAAATCGGAGGTGGTTTCCTCAATCTGAGCCTTGATTTGTTTGATTCTGGCTTTAATAGCGGCTTCACTGCCTTTACCTTCGACAATGGTAGTGTTATCCTTGTCCGAACTGACGCGGCGGGCTTTACCTAGGTCATCAATAGTAACGGAATCAAGCTTCCGGCCAACTTCCTCGGAGATTACCTGTCCACTGGTAAGGATGGCAATATCCTCGAGCATTGCCTTTCGCCTGTCACCGAAGCCTGGTGCTTTGACAGCCAGGACGTTAATAGTCCCGCGCAGTTTATTGACCACGAGAGTCGCTAGCGCTTCGCCATCAACATCTTCGGCGATGATGAGCAGGTTCTTGGAAGTCTGAAGAATTTTCTCCAGCGCCGGCAGGATGTCAGCTACAGCGGAAATCTTCTTATCGGTAATCAAGATATAGGGGTCTTCAATGACCGATCGGAAATCTTCTTATCGGTAATCAAGATATAGGGGTCTTCAATGACCGATTCCATCTTATCCGCGTTGGTAATGAAATATGCGCTGACGTAGCCGCGGTCGAACTGCATACCCTCGACATATTCTGTCTCGTAGGAGATGCCCTTCGACTCTTCGACGGTGATAACGCCATCTTTGCCGACTTTTTCCATAACCTCGGCAATCAATTCGCCAATCTTCTTATCTTTGGCAGTGATGGTTGCCACCTGAGCAATTTGCTCTTTGCCCTTAACCTCGGTAGAGGCTTTCTTGAGCTCTTCGATGACTGCCTCGACAGCTCTCTGAATGCCTCTCTTGAGCACCATTGATTCTGCGCCTGGGTGATGATGGCATGCGCCAGGACTGTGGAAGTAGTGGTGCCATCGCCGCAGGCATCGTTCGTCTTGCTGGCAGCTTCTTTGACAAGTTGTGCACCCATGTTCTCAAAGGCATCGGGTAATTCAATGTCCTTGGCAATGGTAACGCCATCGTCAATGACCGAAGGTGCGCCCCATTTCTTATCCAGAGCCACACAATGCCCCTTAGGACCAAGTGTTACTCTGACGGCTTCCGCCAGGGTATCGATACCCCTTTTTAAGGAGTGTCTAGCGTCCTCACCAAATATAATCTGTTTTGCCATTTCTTTCTCCTGTTTAAATCTGGTTTATTTCTTGGATTTCTTTGCGAGAATATCGCTTTCCCGCATAATGATGAACTCTTCACCATCAATCTTGATTTCGGAGCCACCATATTTCGTGTAAATCACAATGTCGCCGACCCCGACATCCATAGCAATCCGTTTGCCCTCATCATTCACTTTGCCGGGACCCACGGCAATGACTTTACCTTCCTGTGGTTTTTCTTTTGCGGTGTCCGGAAGATAGATACCGCTCTTGGTTTTTTCTTCTGACTGAATGGGTTTCACCACGAGGCGGTCACCCATTGGTTGCAGTTTTACTGCCATATTACTACTCCTCTCTCACTTCGCTGAAAATTAGCAGTCTCCCTAAGAGACTGCTAATGTAATAATAGCCTAGATACAATTTCATCGCAAATAGATTGGTAGGCATCTAGGACAATTTACAGCCATTGAAACAGGAAAATACTTTAAAATCACTCATTATCTATCTCGTAGAACTATAGGGTTGCTCATGTTTTAATTTGCGTCTGGTATACCCTTCATTGTATCTATGTATCTATAACGTCGCATCTCTTGTAACACACCTCGGTATTCGTGTTATAATCGGACAAATGGTTATCGATTTTCACACGCATATTGTGCCCCCACGGGTCAAGCAGAATCGTCAGGATTATGCCTGTTCTGATGCTGGCTTTGCATCCATTTTCTCCGACCCGAAAGCCAAACTTGCCACAGTAGAAGAGCTCATCGCCGCTATGGACAGAGATGAGGTGGAGCTTTCAATCGTACTCAATTACGGCTGGTCAACGCAATCACTTTGTACGGAGGTTAACAACTACATTTTGGAATCCGTTGCCCATTATCCTAAACGACTGGTGGGTTTTTGCAGTGTAGCTCCGGCTGAAGGTGAAATAGCGCTTCGGGAATTAGAACGCTGTATTAAAGGTGGTGTCAAAGGCATTGGTGAATTGCGGCTGGATAACCAATTGAAAAGTAGAAACTGGCTTGAAGTCGTCAGTCCGCTGGTTGAATTAGTCATCAAGAACAATCTCATAATGATGACACATGCTTCGGAGCCGATAGGGCGTCAGTATCCGGGTAAAGGCAAAGTAACACATAACCTGCTCTATGCTCTGATAACTGACTTCCCTGACCTGAAACTGGTGTGTGCCCATTGGGGAGGCGGTTTGCCTTTTTATGCACTGATGCCTGAAGTTAAAGCGGCAATGAAAAACGTTTATTTTGACACAGCGGCATCACCTTTTCTCTATGCGCCACAGATATATGGACAGGTAGCACAGTTAGTCGGCGCAGAAAAGATCCTTTTTGGCAGTGATTATCCCTTAATGCCGCAACGGCGTCTCTTAAAAGAGATTTCTGCGCTGGATTTATCTACAGGGACAAAAGAGAAAATCCTGTCAGGTAATGCTCAAAAGTTGCTGGGCGTTGCAAATAAATAATGTATATTTTACTTTACCATTCTGGCTCCCGTATCGAGTACGGGAGCCAGAATCCGTATTAATAATTTCTCTGGATACCGGCTTCCGCTGGTATGGTTATTGTTGGGGAGTAAGTTATGTCACTGATTCGTGCTTTCATTGCTTTAGAGCTACCTACGGAATTGAAGAAAGAACTTGCCGAGCTCGAAGTGCAACTCAAGAAAAACAGTCCGCCGGTGGTGAAGTGGGTAGACCCTAACAGCATTCACATCACACTGAAATTCCTCGGAGAAGTGTCTGAAGACAGTATCGATGAATTGATGCTGGCAATGGAAGAATCTGTTCGGGAGGTTTCTCTTTTCAAGCTGGAGGTTTGTGAAGTTGGTGCTTTTCCGGATTTAAATCGCGTTCAGGTGGTCTGGGTGGGCGTCAAAGGTGATCTCGCTCAAATCAGCCGGCTCCAGCAGAGAATCGAGTCAAACACGGGACAACTTGGTTTTCCACGAGAATCCAGATTTTTCACACCACATTTGACTCTGGGGCGTGTCCTTAACGAGGCTTCCATGAATGAGCGTCAAAGGCTCGGCAAGGTACTGGCTGACACTAAATTCGCCGCATTACATAATGTTGATGTGTCTGCTGTTAACCTGATAAAAAGCCAATTGACCAGCGACGGTGCCATCTATACCTGTATCGGCAGAACAAAATTGAAGATGTGAACGAGGATATTGTATAGGAATGATTCCCTGTCCACAATTCTTGTAAACCGCTATTATTTGGGTGTATACTGAAAAAGATTTAATTAGGTTGGGAGGTGGACTTCGTGGAACAGACCGGTTTCCCCAAATGCCAGAAGTGTAAAATTGGTGACCTCGTACCCCTATCGGATTTTGGCAGCCAGGGCGCAACTATTCACTATAAAGCATGGGTTTGTACTAATCCCCAATGCGGCTTTAATCTGAAAATCAGGAATGGCGATGTTTATGTCGATGAGCCGATTATGAGCGGCACCTTGCATAATAATCGTTCTCGACAGTAACTTCTGAACCTAGCTAAAACTTGATGGATGGTGAGCGTGCTTCCTCAGTTGACTGAACTCAAAGGGGTGGCACTTAATCTCTTATTCCCGCGGTTCTGTGTGGGCTGTGGCAGAGAAGGCGATTTTATCTGCAGTCCCCGTCAGGCTTCACTGGTGCGGATTGAGTCTCCTGCCTGTCCGAAGTGCGGAAAGCCACAAAAAAATGGGATGCTCTGCTCTAGTTGTGTTGCTTGGCAGGCGGAGATTGATGGGATGCGCTCTCCGTTTCGGTTTGAAGGCGTGATTCGTCAGGCGATACACGAGTTCAAATATAGGAATCTGCATGCTATTGCTCTTAAGTTAGCTCAACTTTTGAGCAATTATTTGGTTGAGAATCCCATCTCTTGTGATGTTTTAATACCAGTGCCTTTGCACAATAAAAGACTCAGAGAGCTAGGCCACAATCAATCCGGTCTATTAGCTAAAGAGTCGAGCCGACTTACCGGATTAAAGGTTAATAAAAATTGCTTGATGGGGAGTCGTCATAATCTGCCGCAGGCTAGAGCCGGCAGTGTTGAAGAAAGAAGGCAAAATGTGATGGGGATTTTTAGCTGTCGTAATGATGGCTTGAGAGACAAAAAAGTTTTACTGATTGATGATGTAGCTACTTCCGGGGCGACTCTTAACGCATGTGCCTCAGCTTTGAAAGCAGTTGGTGTCCCTTCGGTTTGGGGATTGACACTGGCGAGAGAAATTTAGAAAAAGAGCAGGAGTGTGAGATGGAGTTACAGATAACCGGTCAGAGTATTGAAATACTACCCACAGTTAGAGACTATGTCGAGAAGAAATTCGGCAAGCTGGACCGGCACTTCACTAATATCAATGGTGTCAAAGTAGAGCTTGGGGAACAAAAAACCAAATCACCTGACCAGCGCTATCGGGTTCAGGTTACGCTAGACGCTAACGGCACATTACTTCGGGCTGAGGAGCGGGCAGAAAATTTGCTGGTTGCTATCGATAAAGTAGTGCCGATGATTGACCGACAGGTTGAGCGGTATAAGGGGAAGTTACGGGAAAAAGGCAAAACGGGTCCCTCAATCAGAACTGCTACTCAAGGAGAACTGGCGACAACTGCCTCTCATTCTCCCCAATTAGTGAGAACCAAACGCTTGACTATTACCCCGATGTCGGTGGATGATGCCATCGACCAGATGGAATTATTGGGTCATGATTTCTTTCTATTCCACAATTCTGCTACTAAGGAATTGAATCTTATTTACCGAAGGAAAGACGGTAATTACAGCATTATTGAGTCGGAATTGGGGTAAGTTTAACAGGCGGTAAGTAACAGTGACCAGAGTGATCGGACTGACCGGCGGTATCGGTAGCGGCAAAAGCGCGGTATCCCAGTTCCTTGCCGAATTGGGAGTGGTGATTATCGATGCTGATAAAATCGGGCATGAGGCTTACCAACCAAATACCGATACTTGGCGGGAATTAATAAAGGCTTTCGGCAAGCAGATTCTGGCGGCAGATAATACAATTGACCGCAAGAAATTGGGGACAATCGTATTTAGTAATCCTGGATCACTTGAAAAATTGAATAGCATCGTTCACCCCAAAATGTTTCAGATAACGAAGGAGCAAATTGAAAAGGCTCACAGACGGGGAGTTAAAGTGGTGATACTAGATGCTCCTATATTATTTGAAGCCAACTGGGACCAATTGGTAGATGAAGTCTGGGTGGTAGTGGCAGATGAGGCTAATGTCATTAGGCGCGCTATGGCACGGATGGGTCTCCCTGAAGAGCAAATCCGCTCTCGTATCCGTTCGCAGATGTCTGATGAAGAGCGAGTA
>JAPLHG010000089.1:0-10700 GCA_026389745.1 Chloroflexota bacterium
ATCTTGTGCCATCCAGATTGGAATCTGTGCTGACTTTGCTTTAGTCAGACCGCGCAAGGAGGGCAGCCGCGGTACATTGATTTCTTTCACTACGGTAATGATGGCTGGTAGCGATGTTTCAATTGTTTCGTAGCCGTCCTCAACCATCCGCTGGACTCGGATTTTGCCGCCAGCAATCTCCTCAATCTTGCTGACATAGGCAACGAAAGGGCTGCCGAGCATTTCGGCAAGTTCAGGTCCGACCTGACCGGTATCGCCGTCCAGAGTTTGGCGACCGCAAATCACAAGGTCGTAGTTTTTGATCTTTTCAATGGCTTTGGCCAGGGTTGTTGAGGTTGCCAGTGTGTCCGAACCGGCAAAAGCGGTGTCACTCAGTAAGATGGCATCATCGGCGCCGGTACTGATGGCATCGCGTAACATTTCCGCCGCTTGGGGAGGTCCCATACTGATAGCGGTTACTTTGCCGCTGTAGCGCTCTTTGAGACGGACACCTTCTTCAAGTGCATAACTGTCAAACGGATTGATGATGCTCTTGATACCATGCCGAATGAGAGTATTGGTCTTAGGGTCAATTTTGACTTCCGTGGTGCTGGGCACCTGCTTGAGGCAGACGATGATGTTCATTCGCGGCGGCCTCTCCGCTTTCTCAGCTCTATGGCGATGGCACTGTGCAGAACCTCGTTACTGCCTTCATAAATCTGGGTGATTTTGGCATCGCGCATCATTTTCTCTAGCGGATAATCGCGCATGTAGCCAGCGCCGCCGCAAATCTGTACGGCATCAGTGGTAACTCTCATCGCCACATCCGAAGCAAAAACCTTGGCCATGGCGGATTCCTCGGTGAAATTCTTAGCACCGCTGTCGATTGTTCTTGCTACGCTGTAAACCAATGCCCGTGCCGCTTCTATCTGCATTGCCATTTCCGCCAGCTTGTACTGGACAACCGGTAGAGAAATGAGAGGCTGGCCGAACTGGACGCGTTGCTGGGTATAATCCACGGCGGTTTCCAATGCTCCTTGGGCAATACCTAATGCCTGTGCGCTGATGCCGGGTCGTGAGTGGTCTAGTACTCTCATTGTGATAATAAAGCCCATGCCCTCTTTATTGATGAGATTTTCGGTGGGGATGAGACAGTTGCGGAAGATTAGTTCCCTGGTTGAAGAGGCACGAATGCCCATTTTCTTTTCTTTCTTGCCGAAGGTGAAACCCTGTGCTCCTTTCTCTACGATGAAGGCGCTGGCACCGCGGGCACCCTTGCTTTTGTCGGTCAGGGCGATGATAGTGTAAATTTCGGCTTCACCGCCATTGGTGATAAATTGTTTGGTGCCATTAAGCACATACCCTTCGGGTGTTTTCTCAGCAGTTGTGGTAATGTTACTGGCATCACTACCTGCTGTTGGTTCTGTCAGCCCGAAGGCGGCGAGTCTATTGCCGGCGGCAATGGCGGGCAGGTATTTCTGTTTCTGCTCCTCACTGCCATAGAGCAGTATGGCATAAGCACCTAAGGCGGTTGCCGCATAAGAAACAGCCACCCCGCTGCAAACTCTACTCAATTCCTCAATCACAAGACACAAATCGAAGGAACTGTTTCCCATCCCATCATACTGCTCCGGGACAAAAATGCGGAAAAGGTCGCTATCCGCTAGGTCTTTGATGATTGACCAAGGGAACTCTTCCTTCTCGTCAAGCTCAGCGCGAATAGGTAAGATTCTCTCTTCGGCAATCCTACGTGCCAGGTTTTTTAAAGTTTTTTGTTGTTCGGTCAAAAAATATTCCAAAACGTCCCTCCATTGGTGAGCATACTACACGGCTTTCCGACAAGTCGCTGGATTCCTGTAGAATATAGTTATTATAAGGTGAGCGATATGTCCACTGTCAAGCTGACGGATCAATCGATGTCAATATCACTTAATTTTTCTCATAGACGGTCTCTCTGGATGAAACCTTTTGCCCTTTCAGGTATAATACATACTGGCGTAAGAGTTTCATCTTATTTCCCCATATGGAAAACCATTAACCATAAAAAGCAGGAGGTTATACTTTATGGCAAACACAGCAAAGGCTTATATTCTTATTGAATGTACGGTGGGGAGGACCAAGGAGGTCGTTACTGGTCTGAGCCGTTTGAAGGGTATGAAATCGGTTGAGTCCGTTACTGGCCCTTATGATGTCGTTGCGATTGTGGAGCTTAATACTCTCAATGAAATTGGCGATTTGGTTACTCAGAATATTCATCCCATCACTGGCATCACCAGAACTATTACCTGTCTGGTAGTTTAATCTTCGCTTAAAATCAGGTCGTTTTCAGTTGGCGGAGAACGTGAGGGTTATTTGTGTGTTTTGAGTTTACCGGAAAGCATGACAGGCACTGGCGAGTTTCTGAAGAATATCATAACTTAAATCTGCCGGCTTCGTTTTAGGAGACGGATGAGTTTTATCAGTGTTCCACGGCTCAACTGGTACGGTAGGGGAGAACTAAAGCTATCTCTGCCTGTCCGGTGGCAGGTGGAGATCAGCAATATGGCGGGGTATGGCAAGCCAGCACTGAAGCCCGAAGATATTCGTGCCGCTCTTGATGAGCCAATCGGAACAAAGCCTCTCAGTGAGCTTGCTCGAGGCAAAAAAGAAGTAGTCATCCTGTTTGACGATATGTCCCGCATTACCCGCTCGGCGGAGGTCAGTTCTGAACCGGTGATCCGCACCATCGTCGAGGCCCTTTCCGTGTGGGTGGCGGGCATTGTAATGCCCGCCGGGGCGCTTGTCACGGCCGAAGGCTCAGCGGGCGTCGAGGATAAAAATATCCGTTTTGTCTGTGCTCTCGGCTGTCATGGTCCTCTAACCAGAAACGATTTTATTAAGAAGCTAGGTGAAGAAACACTAGCCCGTTTCCCTGTCTACAACCATAATCTTTTTGGCAATTGTGTGTATGTGGGTAAAACCACGACCTACGCTACTGAGGTCTACGTAAACGAAGAGGTAATGGACTGTGACCTCAAGATTGCCATCGGTATGGTAGTACCGCACCCGATGAGTGGGTTTGGTGGTGGCGGCAAGATGATTCTCCCTGGTGTATGCTCTTTTGCCACCATTCAGCAAAACCATCACAAAGCCTACCGTGATATGGCATTGTTGAAACGGAAAATGGGAGTGGGTGTTTTTGATAAGAATCCACTGCGATTCGATATTGAAGAGGCGGCAACTCTTGCCGGGTTGGATTTTGTCGTAAATTGTTTGGTTAATGAATGGGGAGAGCCGGTTAAACTCTTCGCCGGTGCGCTCAAGCCTGCCTATGCTGAGGCTGTCAAGGAAGCTAAACTTCACTACCTGACTCCCGGAATCAGAAATAATGATATTGTTATCTCCAATACCTTCATTAAGGCAAACGAAGCCTTCTTGGGTTCAAATATTGCTTATCCGTCAGTGAGCTGTAATGGCGGGGATGTTGTCATCATCGCTAATGCCATTGAAGGGATGGTGGTTCATTATCTACTGGGGCCCTGGGGGAAAGCGAGTTTCGGCCCTGAACATCAGACACCACGAGTGCCTCCAAATGTGAAATGTGTGATTGTCTATAACGAATATCCCGATTTGGCGGGCAGGGGATGGTTCTCAAACTCTGAAAAATTCGTGTTCACTGACAAATGGAGTGAAGTGCTAAAGATTCTGGAAGCCGATTACCCTTCTTCTGCGAAGGTTGCCGTTTTCCCCAATGCTGAAATTCAGTATGTGAAATAATATGCTGGCCATGATTAAAAGCCAGCGATTTGCTGAATTCCTGACGAGTCAGGATACATTCCGGGTTTACAAGGACAGCTGTCTTCTTTTTGCTTCGAATAAGGAACGCCTGTTACCTCTGTTAGAATATGCGGATAATTTTTTGCCCTATGAAGCAGATGTGACCGTTTTCGACCGTGTGGTAGGTAATGCCGCCGCTCTGCTCCTGAATAAGGTGCTCTGCCGTGAAGTGTACAGCGATTTGGGTAGTGAGACTGCCATACGGACACTGAATTCTTCCGGCATCAGTTATCACTTTAATAAAACTGTGCCCTATATTGAAAATGATAGTCGGCAGGATATGTGCCCGATGGAGAAGTTATCTTTGGGGAAAAGCCCGGAAGAGTTTTACAGATTACTGAAGAAACGTAGCCGAGATGGTTGATTATCACAGAACCCCTCTCATCACCGAGATTCTCTGATTTCCTCAGAATGACCCTCTTTTGTAATTGCGAAGTTACGAAGCATTCGAAGCAATCTAAAGCTCGTGCCTTTGAGGTTGCCATGCCGTCCCGATAAGTCTAGATGACTTTTGCGGATTAGGAGGAGATGCTGGTCAGTTTTTCTAGCTTTGCCAGCACCTCATTTACGGTCTCTTCGGCGGTAGAAGCACCGCCCGTGATGCCTATGTGTTTGTGCCCTCTCAACCATTTGAGCTGAATTTCTTCAGCGGTCTCGATGAGGTGTGCCTTGGTCAACCGACTGCACAGTTCTGCCAGTCTATTTGTGTTGGCGCTGGTGTGGTCGCCGACCACGAACATCAGGTCAACTTTTTCGGCCAACTTTTGCGCTAATTCCTGTCGGCGGCGGATATCGTGGCAGATAGTGTCTACGATGTGCAGTTCCGAATCTTTGTTCAGAGTGATATCTACCAGTTGTTTGATGAATTCATTGAAATTGGCGGGGATTTGAGTGGTTTGGGCAAGCACTCCGATGCGCTTTGGCAGGGGATTTAATTCTGTTATTACCTTAATGTCCAATGTGGCGATACCTTTGTCGCCTGCCCACGCAAGAATTCCTTTGACCTCGGGGTGATTGGCATCGCCGTAAACAATCACAAAAAAGCCCGACTTTGATAGGCGTTGTGCAACCGACTGGGCACGCTGGACGAATCGGCAGGTGGTATCAACAATTTTGAGTTTCCGTCTCTTGATTTCATCGGCTACCTCGGGTCCGACTCCATGAGCACCGATGGCAACCGTATCACCATTGATTTTATCCAGCGTCTCCACCGCAGTGATGCCAAGCCCTGCCAGCCTCTGTAAGACCGGCTGGTTGTGCACAACCGCCCCCAGAGTCTCCACGCCACCACGTTCTCCGGCTATTTTTTCCAGTGCGGTGATGGTGCGTCTGACCCCGAAGCAAAAACCGGTGCCCGCCGCCTTTTCAATTCTTACGCTCATTTATTTCCTTCAGGACGAATCCTTTTCGGCATAAAAAACCAGGACACGAACCACCGCTGGACAATGGCGAATTATGACTTGATTATACTGAATGAAAAAGGCGAGGGCAAATAGACAACCCTATCCCATCTCGCCCTTCTCATAAAGGATGGCGTTAATCGCCGCCAGTCCTGCCGTTTCGGCGCGGAGAATATGATGACCCAGACTGGCAGTGGCAATACCGTCTTTCTTGGCAAGCTCTACTTCTGATGCAGTGAAACCGCCTTCAGGTCCAACGAAGAGATTGATTGTCGTCGCACTCCTGAAAGACGGACTCTGAAGGATTTGCTTTAAACCCTTGCCCTTCTCTTCTTCCCAGAGTAAAAGCGAAGATTGTTTTGTACTTTGGCGGGCTTCTGAAAAAGAGGCCACAGGATGCAGTCTTGGTAATATTGACCGGCCTGACTGCTCGGCGGCTTCCTGAATGATTTTTTGCCACCGTTCTACCTTATTTCCCGATGGTTTTTTCGTGACGCATCGCTCGCTGATAAAGGGCACAATTGCGGTTAACCCAAGCTCCACGCCCTTTTGAAGCACCAGTTCAAACTTGTCCGCTTTGAGTAACGCTTGATAGAGCGTGATTTTAACGGCAGGCTTGCCCTTCCCGTGTTTCTTGCTTATCACTTTGCCCAACACCTGTTTTTTCGTGAGCCGTTCAATCTCCACCTCGAACTCCCAGCCGCTATTATCCAGAACAATGATACGGTCGCATGGTTTTAGTCTCAGAACATAGCTAATCTGATGTGCCGACTCGCCCGATATTGTTGCCCTGTCCTGTTCAAGGCATTCCTTGGGAATGAAAAAGCGGTGCATTTGGCTCCTATATTATTCGGATTTGATGTCATTATGAAGAAAGTGGCTTATGAAGTCACCCGGGAATCTAAGCTATCTTATCTTTACGGTAGCCTTTGTTATCGATAATAACCCGTGCTTCACCGGTCTGTTTTACTACCTCACCAACAATCTTGGCTTCGGGTAGGGCCCTGGTGATACGGCTGGCTTTTTCGGGCGCACAGAAGACCACCATGCCGATGCCCATGTTGAAGACTTGGTACATCTCTGCCGTTGACACCCTACCTTGCTTCTTGATGAGCTTGAAAATCGACGGCACGGTCCATTTACGGCTGTTGAATTGTGCCACTAGACCTTTGGGTAGACTACGGGGCACATTGCCCACCAGCCCGCCGCCGGTAATATGAGCTAACCCTTTGATATAGGGCAGGAGAGGTTTCAATGGCTGGTAGTAGCAGATGTGGGGTTCCATTAGTGCTTCACCGATTGTCTTGCCCGGTTCTGGTGAATACACATCTAACTTTTCCCGCGTCTCACCGAGAACCTTGCGCGCCAGAGAATAGCCATTAGTGTGGAGTCCATTCGAGGGCAAGCCAATAATGGCGTCGCCTGCCACAATCCCCTTGCCCATGATGATTTTATCTTTTCCTACTACACCAACAATGCACCCGACCAGGTCATAATCATCGCCGGAATATATGCCCGGTAACTCTGCCGTCTCGCCGCCAATGAGGGCACAACCGGCAGCTTTGCAAGCTTTTGCCAGTCCGCTGACAATCGATTCAATCCTCTCCGGTACCAGATTTGCGGTGGCAATATAGTCCAGAAAGAATAACGGCTCAGCCCCACTGGTGAAGATATCGTTAATGCAGTGATTGACAATATCGATGCCGACCGTGTCGTGCTTATCCAGCGCGATGGCAATTTTGATTTTCGTGCCGACACTGTCAGTGCTGGAGACCAGCACCGGTTTTCTATATCCTTTGAGCTCAAAAAACCCGCCGAACAAACCAATACCCCTCAGTACTTCTGGGCGGAAAGTTGTTTTGGCGAGTTGGGCAATTCTTTTTTTAGCTTGCGCAGAACGGGTTGTATCTACACCAGCCGCCGCATAAGTGATGCCTTTGATTTGCCTGCCTCCTTATGGAGTTTGCTTATGGCCGCTTGCCATTTTTGGCACCCTTGACCAGAAACATCTCACCTCACAAACCAGTTTTTCCATTAAAACTCCCAGTTTGCCGTCGCCTAGGTCTTGCGGTATTTATTGACGAATCGTCTCATTCTGTTCAGTGCCTCTTCAATTTCCGATAGTGATGTGGCGTAACAGCAACGTATGTAACCCTCGCCGCATTTACCAAAGGCAGACCCAGGTACTACGGCAACCTTTTCTTCGGTAAGCAGATTTTCGGCGAACTCCTCCGAAGTCATACCGGTGCATTTGATGGATGGGAATGCGTAGAAAGCACCCCTGGGTTCAAAACACGAAAGCCCGATTTCCCGCAAGCCTTTGACAATTACAAGACGTCGGCGGTTGTAATCTTCTACCATCTCAATAACGCTATCCTGTCCGCCTTTCAATGCCTCCAGCGCGGCTACTTGTCCCATCGTTGAGACGCACATCATCGTGTACTGGTGGATCTTGGTCATCGCGGTAATGACTTCCCTAGGTGCCGCCGCATAGCCAACCCGCCAACCGGTCATCGCAAACGCTTTGGAGAAACCACCCAGCAGGATAGTGTGCTCCTTCATCTCGGGCAGAGAGGCAAAACAGGTGTGCTCTACTCCGTAGACCAGCTTGCAGTAAATCTCGTCGGAAAGCACTGTCAGGTTGTGTTTGCGGGCGACTGCGGCGATTTTTACCAGTTGCTCGCGACTCATCACCGCCCCGGTAGGATTGGATGGGTAGCCGATGAGAATAGCCCTGGTTTTGGGGGTAATATGCGCTTCAATATCAGCCGCATTGATTTCAAAATTGCTGGCTTCATAGGTGGGGATGCTCATCGGTTTACCTTCAGCGAGGATAACGCAACTCTTGTAAGCGACGAAGGATGGGTCGGGGAGAATGACCTCATCGCCGTGGTCAAGAGTGGCACGCATTGCCAGGTCAAGTGCCTCACTGACACCGACCGTAATCAGGAGTTCGCTGGTGGGGTCATAGTCAATGCCGTACTCATTCTTCAGGTAGCGCGCGAGCTCTTTGCGTAGTTCGGGCATACCGGAATTGGAGGTGTACATCGTTTGACCCTTTTCGATGGATTCAATGGCGGCTTCGCGGATATGCCACGGTGTGGTGAAATCAGGCTCGCCTACGCCCAGAGAAATAATACCACCGATTGACGATAGCAGGTCAAAGAACTTGCGGATGCCGGAGGGTGAGAGCTGGTTGGCTCGCTGAGAAATATGCTGTTTTCGATGCTTCTGAATTCCGGTTTGTTTTGACATATTAGACTCCCGAACAGGTATCGAGTTAAAGGACCACGGCTTGTCGTTTTATTTCTTCCGTACCTTCCATAACCTCGCCGTCTTCCTTGTAGCGCTTCAAAATAAATTGGGTGACTGTTTCCTTGACACCTTCGATATGAGATAGTTTCTGCGAGACAAAGTTGGCGATTTCGTGGTTGTTCTTACCGGTTACTAGAACGAGCAGGTCATAGGTGCCGGAGACAAGATAAACACTGCGCGCCTGCGGGAAGCGATAAATGCGTTCTGCGATAGAATCAAACCCGACATCTTTCTGGGGTTCCAGTCTGACCCCGATCCAGGCAAAGACGTGCTCGTTTTCCGTTTTATCCCAGTTGATAATGGCTTTGTATTTCAAAATTGTACGGTCCCGCTGGGCTTTTTTGATAAGTTTGGTGACCTCAGCCTGTGGCATGCCGGTCATGGCGGCGATTTGACTGGGCGTGGCGCGGGCATCACTTTCCAGTATTTTCAGAATGTCTTTCAGCATCTTTCCGCTCCTGACAGGTTCGGTAAGCAACCATTGTTGTGTTATTTCATTATAGCAATAAAAATTACGAAATCCTAATTTCTAAACTTCAGTTGAATTATCAAGTCCGAGCGAAGCGAATGAATCTCTTCGCCTGCTTAATGGCCGTTCCCGCTTACGCTAGGAACGACTCGGAAGGTATTTACTGGACCTTCACCCGAGAGAGGCCTGCTTCGGTTTTGATCATTAGAGTCTACAATCTAAACCCTTGGTTTTCTCTTGTGCCAGTCGGTGACCTGCTGGTAAGCGTAGCTGATTTTAAGAAGCGTTGGTTCACTGAAAGGTTTGCCAATCACCTGCATCCCGATTGGCAAACCGCCACCGAAGCCGGCGGGGATGGAGATTGCCGGCACACCGGCAATATTGATAGGTAGCGTGCAGACATCACTCAGGTACATCTGGAGAGGATTATCTGCTTTCTCGCCAATCCTGAAGGGTACGGTGGGGGAGGTGGGTGTTACCAGCGCGTCATATTTCTCAAACGCCTGGTCGAACTCGTGCCGAATCAAAGTGCGGACCTTCTGTGCCTTGAGGTAGTAGGCGTCATAATAGCCTGAAGAAAGGGCATAGGTGCCGAGCATAATTCTCCGTTTCACCTCCGCCCCGAAGCCGAATTGCTTGGTCTTCTCCATTCCTTCCCACATGCTACCGGTGTCTTTGTAAGAGAAGCCGTACTTCGCTCCGTCGTAACGTGCTAGATTTGCCGAAGCCTCGGAGGGGGCGATGATGTAATAAACTGCTAGAGCATGTCGGGTGTGTGGTAATGAAACTCCCCACTCAACCTTTGCGCCCAGTTCTTCCAACTTGCGGATGGCGTCTTTAATGGCAACCTCAACCTCCGACTGCATACCCTCGACAAAATACTCTTGGGGGATACCAATCTTCATGCCTTTCAAGTCGGCAGTCAGCCCTTTCGTATAATCAGGCACGGGTTCCGGTGCTGAGGTTGAATCTCGGGGGTCATAGCCCGCAATGACATTCATTACGAGCGCGCTATCCAGTGCATCCTTGGTTAACGGGCCTATCTGGTCGAGCGAACTGGCAAAAGCAACCAGTCCGTAGCGGCTGACCCGACCGTAAGTTGGCTTGAGTCCGGTGACATTGCAGAATCCTGCTGGTTGGCGGATGCTGCCGCCGGTATCGGAGCCGAGGGCGTAAAGAGCTTCGGACGCGGCAACCCCCGCCGCGGAGCCACCGCTACTGCCGCCGGGAACGCGTGATGGGTCCCACGGATTGTGGGTCGTGAAAAACGCCGAGTTCTCCGTAGAGGAGCCCATCGCGAATTCATCCATATTGGCCTTGCCGATCATTACGGCACCGGCATGATTGAGTTTTTCCACAACCGTAGCGTTGTAAGGCGGTACGAAGTTTTCCAGCATCTTCGAGGAGCAGGTGGTTTTGACTCCTGAGGTGCAGATATTGTCCTTGATGAGCATAGGGATGCCGGTCAGGTGGTCGGCCTTGCCGCTGGCGATGAGTTCATCGGCTTTGCGGGCCTGTTGTAACGCGCTATCTTCAGTGACGGTCACGACGGCTCGTACCCTCTGGTCGATTTTCTTGATGCGGGCCAGATAAGCCTTCGTTAATTCCACCGACGACAATTTTTTTGCCTTGAGTAATTCATGAGCGGAGCGGATGGTTAAATCGGCGTAGTTGTCGGTCAATTTCAGGCTCCTCATTCCAGAACGGGACGCAGTTTGAAT
>JAPLHG010000089.1:10735-12988 GCA_026389745.1 Chloroflexota bacterium
GGCATTTGCCAGAATTTGTGCTGACGGTAGAGATTCGCCCGGAATATCATCCCGCGTCACATTCCGGAGGTTGATGGATTGAGTGGTGGGCGGTACATTCGCGGTGTCAATCTCCCTCAGCACTTCGAAGTTCTCCAGAATATCGGCAAGTTGCTCTCTGGCTTTTTCAATTTCCGCCTCACTCATGCCCATGCGGGCCAGGGCGGCAATGTGTACCACTTCTTCACGGGATAGTTTCATAGCTCGCCTCACAATTCAGGTTGACAAAATTATAACACTCGTGTGCGAGAAGACGCAATGAGCGGGGGAAAAGGCAAAGCCAGCAATGCTGTCATCCGCCTCGAGAAACCTTCGGCCTTCGGCTGGAGGACGGGAAAGTGTAGGTGCGGGGATAAAAGACCCCACTTTGTATTGACAATTACCCTCAGTTCCTCGTAAAATATATAAATATATTATTAGTATTATGATGATAATTAGAGACCAGTGAAAGCATGAAACTATCGACCAGGGGTAGGTATGCGATGCGGGCAATGCTTGACCTTGCCAGACATTACCACGACGGTCTGGTGCTGGTCAAGGACACTGCCCGGCGTGAGGGAATTTCAGAGCGGTATCTGGAGCATCTCTTTCTTTCCCTCAAAACAGCGGGATTAGTGAAGAGTCTTTGCGGGGCTCACGGCGGTTTCACGCTGTCCCGCCCTCCTTCCGAAATCAAATTGATTGAAGTCATGCAGGCCTGCGAGGGACCCTTGGTTTTGGTGGAGTGCGTAGCCGATGCCGGCGTCTGTCCACGTTCGTCTCAGTGTGTGGCCAGGGACATCTGGGGGGAGCTGAAGAGCGCGATGGACGGCGTGCTTAGCTCATTAACATTGCAGGACCTGATTGAGCGCCAGCCGGCAAAGGAACATCGCCATGCGGCTATGTATCACATCTAGTTTAGGAGATTAAAATGGCAGAGACAATTCCGGGGGTGGAGAGGCTTCGCTACAAGACTATCGAGATACCCAAGCTAACCAGGGGCATTGCCAAAGACGCCACCGAGCTCATCGGCAATACTCCTTTAGTCAGGCTTAACCGGGTGGTTCGGGGGGTAAATGCGGAAGTGGTGGCTAAGCTTGAATCCTTTAATCCTGTTCACAGCGTGAAAGATAGAATTGGCGTGTCAATGATTCTGGATGCCGAGGAGAAGGGGCTGATCAAAAAGGGCACGGTCATCGTTGAGCCTACCAGCGGCAATACGGGCATTGCGCTCGCTTTTGTTTGCGCCGCCCGGGGCTATAAACTTATTCTTACCATGCCCGAGACTATGTCCGCGGAGCGGGGGCAGCTCTTGAGTATTTTTGGGGCTCAGCTGGTTTTGACTCCTGGTGCGGAGGGAATGCCGGGAGCGGTGAAGAGAGCGGAGCAGCTTGTTGCGGGGAACAGCAATTACATGATGTTACAGCAGTTTAAGAATCCGGCCAATCCGGAAATACACCGCCTGACTACTGCCGAGGAGATATGGAGAGACACAAACGGGCGAGTTGATATTCTGGTCGCGGGAATTGGCACGGGAGGTACAATTACCGGGGTAGCCGAGGTGTTGAAGCAGAGGAAGCCAGCCTTCAAAGCCATTGCCGTGGAGCCAGCGGCTGCGCCGGTACTATCCGGTGGCAAGCCCGGCCCCCACAAGATTCAGGGCATCGGGGCCGGCTTTACGCCTGATATTTTGAGAGCAGATTTGATTGATGAGATTATCAGGGTAACGGATGAAGATGCCGGCATCATCGCCAGAAGATTAGCTAGAGAAGAGGGCATACTGGCAGGCATATCTTCAGGTGCGGCCACATGGGCGGCGCTGGAGGTAGCCAAGAGGTTGGAGAATAAGGGCAAGTTAATCGTCGTCATCCTGCCCGATACCGGTGAGCGTTATCTTTCCACCTGGCTCTTCCCGAAATAGTTGATTGAAAAAGGGGAAACAATGTTTAAGACCTTACGAGAGGACATCAGGACGGTTTTGGACCGTGACCCGGCGGCGAGGAATATCTTTGAGGTTCTGTTTTGTTATCCCGGTTTGCACGCACTCTGGTGTTATCGTGTTGCCCATTTTTTCTGGCAGCATAAGTTTCGTTTTCTGGGTCGTTTGACTTCTCACAAAACACGTTTTTTGACGGGGATAGAAATACACCCCGGTGCTAAAATCGGCAGGCGGTTTTTCATTGACCACGGGATGGGTGTGGTTATCGGGGAGACGGCGGAGATTGGCGATGACGT
>JAPLHG010000089.1:13035-25605 GCA_026389745.1 Chloroflexota bacterium
TCCGACCATCGGGAACAAGGTGGTTATCGGGGCGGCGGCAATAATTCTCGGTCCCATCACTATTGGCGATGGGGCGCGTGTCGGAGCCAATTCCGTGGTGGTTAATTCTGTGCCTCCAGGAGTGACTGTGGTCGGTATCCCCGGCAGAGTGGTGGAAGACCGTCGAGAAACAATCTTCAATCTGGAGCATGGGAAACTGCCCGACCCGGTCAGCGATGCTCTCAGGGCTGTGATTGACCACCAGAATGAGCTTGAAAAGCGTATCAAAGAACTGGAAGACCGTGCTAGTAAGTGATGCCGGTGACCAGCGCGATGGCGAAGTAGAAAAATATGGGAGTTTCAGGGGGGCTTTGCCCCCCTGTATCAGTTTTCTCCGCCCTGATGGGGGTGGGGACTAAGGGGGTGGGTCATTGCTTGAGAACAGTGTCTCACTTTTGCAGAATACAGGAGATTTGATGCGGGCTGGTGATTTTCGGAAGGACGGCTAAAATCCGTGAAAACGTCTGATTACGAGCCGAGATACTATCGAGAATGGCCAAAGGACAGAGACATGGTCTCCTTTAATGTGATGGTTAAGGAGACCGACCTTTATATCCGCGCTCGTCGTGATTTAAAAAAGAAGGCACTGGAGGTTGTTCAGAAGCAGCGTACTTTGCTGGAAAGCTATATTGCACGCCATCCGGGATTTCTCGCGGCTTTAGAGCCTTTCCCGGTCGGGGATGATGCCCCGGCAATTGCTAAAGTGATGGAAGATGCCGGAGAGAAGGTGGGAGTCGGACCGATGGCGGCGGTTGCAGGTGCCTTTGCCGAGTTTGTCGGCAGGGAATTGCTCAGATTCTCCCCCGAAGTAATTGTGGAAAACGGTGGCGACATCTTTCTGAAGACTGAAAAAACACGCTTGGTCGGTGTCTACGCCGGTAAGTCCCCTTACACCGGTAAAATTGCTCTCCAAATTGAGCCTGCCGATACACCGCTGGGTGTCTGCACTTCTTCAGGAACAGTAGGGCACTCGCTCAGTTTTGGTAAAGCGGATGCGGCGATTGTGCTTTCGCCTTCCGCAGCGCTGGCCGATGCCGCTGCCACTGCCATTGGTAATATCGTCAAAGCAGAGACGGATATTCCGCAAGCAATTGAGTTTGCGCGTGGCGTTGATGGGCTAACAGGTGTGGCTGTCGTTATCAACGATAAGATGGGTGTTTGGGGGAAAATAAATCTCGTCCGCAGGGATTAATTCTGATGAAAATCGCCGTGGCAATGAGTGGTGGTGTTGACTCTTCAGTTACCGCCGTTCTCATGAAAAAAGAGGGCAATGAAGTCATCGGACTGACAATGCTGGTGACACCATCGGAAGATGCGGTTAATGCCGCCGATGAAGTGGCTCATCTTCTGAAAATACCGCACCATACAATGGATTTCAGGGACGTTTTTGCACGGCAGATAATTTCCGACTTTTGTTATCAGTATAGTCTGGGGAGGACTCCAAATCCCTGTGTGTCCTGTAATCGATTAATAAAGTTTGGAGCTTTACTGGAGAAGGCAAAGGAACTTGGTGCCGAGGTAATAGCGACAGGGCACTACGCCCGCATAGAGAAACATGCTCCCGATGACAGATTTCTTCTCAAGAAGGGGATTGACCGTAGGCGCGACCAGTCATATTTTCTCTACCGGTTGACTCAGGCACAGCTTGGCGATGCCATTTTCCCTCTTGGGACTTTGACCAAGGATAAAGTGCGGAAAATGGCGGCGGAAATGAAACTACCTGCGGCAAACAGACAGGAAAGTCGGGAGGTTTGCTTTATCCCTGATAACGATTATCCCCGCTTTCTCCGTGAGCATCTCACTTCTGACATTGAATCAGGATTGATAGTTGATCAACAGGGTAATGTTCTAGGAAAACACCATGGTATTATAGATTACACCATCGGGCAACGAAGGGGTTTAGGCATATCGTCTAAAGAGCCTCTTTACGTGGTGGATATCGATAAACAGACTAATACCGTGATTGTCGGTAGTAAGCAGGATACCTATGCCAGTGAATTTATTGCTTCCGACTTGAACTGGCTCGCTTTTGAAAAGTTGACGGCGCCGATGACCATAAAAGCCAAAATCCGTTATCTCCATCCGGAAGCGGAGGCTTTAGTCATGCCGATTGAGAATGATAAAGTCAGGGTTAAATTCACAGAGCCGCAGATGGCAATTACCCCGGGACAATCGGCGGTTTTTTACGATGGCGATGTGGTGCTTGGTGGCGGGACAATCGAGCGTGTGCTACACTAAACAGATAAGAAGGGTTAGCTATCGTTGGAGAATAATCTTAAATGACAGATAAAAATACTGAAATCATCGGTGAAATAACACGATTGAAGAAGCAGAGGAATGCCGTCATCCTGGTGCATAATTACCAGCGACCGGAAGTGCAGGATATTGCCGATTTTGTGGGTGACTCATTGGAACTGAGTCAGAAGGCGGCGAAGACGGATGCCGGTGTCATTGTCTTCTGCGGGGTGCATTTCATGGCGGAGACGGCATATATCGTTAATCCTGGGCGGACAATCTTATTGCCTGATATTGAATCAGGCTGTCCGATGGCAGATATGATTACGACGGAAGTCCTTGTCGCCAAAAAGAAAGAATTGCCCGGTGTAACAGTGGTCTGCTATGTCAATTCTAGCGCGGCCGTCAAGGCGGAATCTGGTATTTGCTGTACTTCTGCCAATGCCGTCAAGGTAGTGCAGAGCCTCGGAAACAAAGAGATTTTATTTGTTCCCGACCAGTATCTGGGTCAATGGGTGGCAGAAAAGACAGGGTATAAAATGCATCTTTGGCCTGGTTTTTGCCCCGCGCATATGAAAATCCTGCCGCAGGATATTTTGGACAAGAAAAAGAAGTACCCGAAAGCAGTGGCCCTGGTTCATCCTGAGTGCCGTCCCGAAGCGAAAACAGCTGCGGACGAAGTGCTCAGTACCGGCGGAATGATTCGGTATGCCCGTGGGGGCAGTGTTAAAGAGATGATTATTGGCACGGAAACGGGCATTATCTACCGCCTCCAAAAAGAAAACCCCGGCAAGACATTTATTCCTGTTAATGACAAAGTCGTTTGCCCCAATATGAAACGAATCACGCTGGAAAAGGTGCTCTGGTCGCTTCAGGAGCTGAAGCATCAAATCGAAGTACCGGAAGAGACAAGAGTCAGGGCATTATCTGCCGTAGAGCGCATGCTGGTGATTGCCTAATGTCACTCCCGACATGGTCAGTAATCCATACGCGTTGTCATTCTGTTCCCGTGTCTAGTACGGGACAAGACTTGATACGGAATCCAGTAATAAAATCTTCTGGCTTTTGCCAGAATGGCCGTTTAGAGTAAAGTGGGTGTGCCTATGGATTACAAACACGTAGTGGTCTTTATTACAGTGGGCTCTCAGGAAACCGCGCAGAAAATCACCGATACTCTGCTCGCCGCAAGAAAAGTTGCTTGTGTAAACATCATCCCGAAGGTGGAGTCACACTACCAGTGGCAGGGTAAGATTGAATCGGCTAATGAGCTTTTACTGATTGTGAAAACGCGTGCCGAACTGGTAGATGAACTGGTGACACTGGTCAAGAAACATCACCCCTATACTGTGTCGGAAATCATTGCTCTGCCTATTATTGGCGGAAATCCGGATTATCTGGAGTGGTTGGATAGGGAGACAAGATAAAAATGATATGTAAAACAAAATGGCTAATCGTTCAATGCATGTCCTTTGTAACGGCGTCTTTACCGTCTGGGTAGAACCGTGATATGGTAGTAGCAGGCTAGTCGCTTCAAAGTAGGCAGGCTGATGGCTGGATATGACATTGTGCATGTTGCAATAGCTCCACCAGAAATCCTTGAGGCAAGTCTTGTAAAGGAAGTTGCAGCGATACTCAATAAAGACCTTTATGGGACACGCCTTCTCCTAGCCGGGAAGATTCCAAGGATCGGTGCCCATTATCAAACGACGCAGGCAGCAGAATCGGTCGCTAATCGCCTGAAAGCCCTTGGCATTGTGGCAATTGTGTGCAATGATTCGGAGCTTCGTCAGTCTTCTCCAGTAGGTTTCAGAGCGCACACTTTGAAACTAGAAGTGGCAGAATCCACGTTCTGGGACAAGAGTGGCGAGGCAAGAAGACTACAGGCAGAGAATGTGTTCCTGATTCTTAAGGGAAGGATGCAAACATACACAGATAAAGAAGTGACAACGACCAAGATGAAGTTCAGTTTGCCTGCAACGATACTGACAGGCGGCATTCCTATCTGGCGTAAAGTTAAAGAGAAAAACTCAGACGCGTCCTTTCAAACTGAAAATTTCGTGAGGCTTTATAACCGGATGTCACCGGAACCCAGCGTAGAGATCTTTGAGTCTGACTTTGACTATTCATTTCTAGGAGAGAAGATAGCTCCCTCTTCTTTCACAAACCTTAACACCATCATTGCGGAACTCAGGAATACATTCCCACAGGCGATTTTCGATGACAAGCTGTCAGGGTTCTTCGGGGCGGATGCGTCTTTCACTACACAGAGAGATGACATTGAGGTAAGCTGCAAATTGATTTACTTGTGCCACAAAGTAGTGAGTAATTTTAGTCCGTCAGCATAGTCAAATAACATGTATAAATAGGCAATTACTAATTCGACTGGTCACATGCCGTCCAATGGTACTTTATGATGTAACGTGCAACCGGCCGGTCACAGTCATATGGATTGTTGAGTAAACAATACTATCTTTTTATGACAGGGTTATGCAGATTTTAGCTGCCGATCGACATAGAATCCAAACCGCTCAAAGAGTCTTCGACTGTTTGCTGCTTCGGGTGGGCTTCATTCGAAGATAGCGGATTTATCTTACTTCAAGTGATAAACTAGCTATTGTGTTCCCGGTAGTGGATATTCCACTTACTGCATAGAAGATCAATGTACCTTTTCATTCCGGGGTCTGACGCACTATGGAGACCCGCCAGAAAACCGTGTAGCAATTCGCCGCCGGTCATTCCCTGAGTAGGTTCATCTGGTCCAGGCAGGTTGATGAATACTATTTCAGTCATGACTTTCTGATATTCTATTGCTGTGCCCATGAATGTTTGCCTCCCTCTCAAAGAGTCTTCGACTTGCTTTATCCTATTGCTGTATTATTCTACTCCTTCTTTGTCTTAGATTAAACCTAGACAGGATGTTCTGTAAGCCGAATCTATTGCGCTTTGAAGCTGTTGATTGCCATATCGAAACTGGTTTGGGCATTATCAAATGTTGCCGCCGGTGCACTACAGATTCCACCTCTAATCCTTTAGCTCTTAGCGATTTGGCAACGTGCTTCAGGTAATCGTTGGCTTCCTTTTCTTCAGTTATTGTGCGCTTGACTGCTCCAGGTGTACTAACAGGGACTGCCGGTGAGCCCGGTATACTGACGGGAATTATTGACTCAGGCAGGTCGACTACGCGAAGCAAAATTATTCTGCTCTGTAATTTTTGGGCTTCCTCGGTGATATAAGGCAAGATTTGTTCAGCGGCGGCAGAACCATCAAGGCAGACTAGAATTTTTTCAAGCATTTAGCTTACCTCCCTTTCGTTTTTTCTTTTGTCATTCCGTACCTGATACGGGAGCCAGAATGACAGATAGATTGCCACGTCGCCCTGATAGATCAGGACTCCTCGCAACGACAAGGTGCCTTCGCTATTTGAACCCGTTTTCCTGGTGCTTTTGGGCAATCGTTTCTGCCAGTTTCTCCAGCGCCTGATAATCGACTTCCCGCGGCTGTCCCTTGCAAATTACAGGTGGGATGATTTCCACCTTCAGATTAGGAATAAGTCCGGCGATGGTTTCTACCACTTTAGTCCCCCAGCCGTAAGAGCCGATGATTGAGGCGAATTTTAATTTGGGTCGGAGGGCATTCGCCAGTACGGCGGCATAGGCAACGACAGGATGGGGGCCGGTCAGCACGGTCGGTGTCCCGATGACGATAGTGCCGGCGTCCACCAGTGCCATTGCCAGCTTGCCGATATCAGTTACGCTCAGGTCGAACTGTTCGACCTTAACGCCTTTGATTGCCAGCGCGCTCACCAGACAATCAACCATTTTTCGGGTGCTACCATGCATTGAAATAAATGGCAGGACAACAATATTCTTCGGCTCGTCAAAAACCCACTTGTGGTAGGCGTTAATAATAAAATCAGGTTTATTATACATCGGGCCATGGCTGGGAGCGATGATTTTAAACTGGTAGTCCTCGATTTTTTCGAGGTTCTTGTGAATTTGAGCGCGGAAGGGCATCATAATTTCAGCGTAATATCTCTTGGCGGCTTCATGAACTCTCCCCTCGTCGGTAACATAGAGGTCGCTGGTGGCAATGTGTGACCCGAAGAAGTCGCAGGGTCAACATTGTTTCGGGCCAGTGCACCCACGGCGCATGGATAAATTCCAGCGTTCGATTCCCTAGGGAAATAGTCTCGAGGTCGTTCACTGTTTGAAACTTCTCTGTCGGTAGGTGGAACAGGTCGATGAGCATGTCTTTGGCACGCGGTGTGCAGATAATCTTTGCTTCAGGATATTTCGCTACGACCTGTGGAAGGGTGCCGGAATGGTCAGGCTCGGCATGGTTGGAGATAACGTAGTCGAGGTGCTTGATGCCCAGCAGGCTCAAGTTATTAATGAGAACATCTGGCATCGAGCGGTCAACGGTGTCAATCAGCGCCGTCTTTTCACTGCCTTTGATGAAATAAGAATTATAGCTGGTGCCATCGGGCAGGGGGATGAGCGAATCGAAGAGCCGTCGGTCCCAATCAACGGCACCGACAGTATAAATTCCCGGTACAAACTCCCTTGGTTTCATTTTATACTACCTTCTTGAATTCACTTTTTGCCGCTCCGCAGACAGGACATGTCCAGCTATCGGGCAGTTTCTCGAAGGGTGTGCCCGGCGGGATTTTGCCGTCCGGGTCGCCCTTTTCAGGGTCATAGATATAACCACAAACAGTACATTCGTATTTTGATAGAATCAGTTTGGCTTCCTTCTTCACTTCGACATAGCTGGGTGCGGTTTTGGGAGTGCTACCGCGCTTGATTTCGTGGTAATAGGCGTAAGTCATCGGCTCACCTTCTTTAATGACCTCAGCACCCACGACTTCGCCGATAAAAACGGTGTGTGTGACGGCATCCAGTTGTCCAGTTACTTTAACTTCAAGGTAAGCCAGTGTGTTATCGGTAACAATGGGGGTGCCAGTTTCGCCAGTCTTGTAATTGATACCTTCAAACTTATTGATTTCTCTGCCGGATTTGAAGCCGAAGTTGCCGATGAAGGATAGGGGGGTATCCTGTGCCAGAATCGACGCTGTAAAAACGCCACTCTTACTGATGTATTCGTGGGTCAGATTCTTTTTATTGATGGCCACCGCAATAATAGCCGGCTCCGAGGCTACCTGAATGACGGTATTGGCAATCTGTCCGTTCATTTTGTCGCCATCTTTACTGCAGACCACGTAGATACCGTAGCTGAGTTTGAATAATGCCTTTGGATTCATAGTACTCCTCTTAGGCACTCATTTTACATAAAGTCTTTCTCGCTGGTTTTCACGGCGCGTTGTAATTCAGAATTGAGCATTGGTGGTAATCCTTCAATATCCACTCTGAGGAATCCCCTGACAATCGTAGCCGTCGCCTGCTCGCGTGTCATACCACGTGCCATCAGGTACTCTACCTCTTCTTCCGCAATCTTGCCCACTGCCGCTTCGTGATAGAGGTCGATGCCTGCCAGATTCCCCTTTAGTTCGGGGATAGCGTGAATGGTGCCTTTTTCTGTAAGAATCAAGCCGCGGCACTCCAGATGCCCTTTAACCCCCACCTCATTGCCTTCAATGTAGCCACGACTGACAATGTTACCACCCATTGTGATGGCGCGGGTGATGATTTCTGTCTTGGCTCCCTCGGCATTGAGAAAAACCCTGGAGCCAACATCTATATTCGATTCAGGACGTGCCACGAGAATGCTATTGAATCGGGCAGTGGCGTTTTTACCGTTACACCGGGCAATCGGGTTCATCTGGAGCGAATTAACCGGTTTCATCAAAACATAATTGCTGAGGAACAAACCATCCTCCTCGATAATTGCGGCAGTTCTGGGACGCACGGCGAATTCGGGATTCCAACTGTGTATCATCGTGAAAGTGACCTTGGCACCTTTCTTGATGTAGAATTCCGAAACGCCCAGATGCATACCCGGTTCGTTGCCGAGAGAAGTGGTACAACCCGTGATGATGTGCAGTTCCGAGTTTTCCTCGGCGATGATGATATTATGTACGTGTTGGGCGAATTTTGCCTTGGAAAGATAGAGACAAGCCTGCACCGGATAATCGGTCTTAACCCCGGGTAGAGTGCGGATGAAGTAGCCATCGTTCTGCCCCAGTTCTACACTGGCGGTGTATTTATCCGTATCCACTGCTACGGCTTGCCAGTAATAGTCCATCAGCCAATCATATTTTTTCATTGCCTGACTGACCGGCATGACCTCGA
Organism: Chloroflexota bacterium; assembly: GCA_026389745.1. Classification (GTDB taxonomy): domain Bacteria; phylum Chloroflexota; class Dehalococcoidia; order Dehalococcoidales; family Fen-1064; genus Fen-1064. The sequence goes on from JAPLHG010000089.1 coordinate 21,558, forward strand.
CGCCCTCTTCTTTGGCGGAGCTATGGATAGGGGTGTTGTCCATCTGGATAAAAGTGCCGACTCTCTGACTGGGGTCATCCAGCATCAAACCGGCTTCCAGCATCTTGCCTTTGGTTGCGGTCGTTAGTTCGGATGGGTCTTTCTGATAGGGGTGCTCTTCCGCCGACCTTGTGAACTGGCTGAGGTCGATATCTTCACCCATTGCCGCCTTTTTGTTGATGGCAGACTGGGCTTTTTCCCTCTTACTTTCCGATATATTAGACATGATGTGCACTCCTGAAGGCGCATCTGGCGCATTGTTCGTAGCCTCTCGCTTTGATTTCCGTGAGGATTTCGCGAGGGTCGCCCATACAACTAATGATCCCTTCCAGCATAATGTAGCCGTTACGGGCATTCACATAGTCCAGAATATGCCCCGTGTGGGTGATGATTAAACCCATATTGTTTCTGGAATGCATGGGGCTATCTTTTTCCAGCAGTTCATTGATGAGCTTGCCAATGAGGGCAATATTTTCCAGGTCAACCCCTGATTCCGGCTCATCCAACAGCACCAGTTCGGGTTGTTGGGCAAGCAACTGCATTAACTCGCTGCGTTTGATTTCACCCCCGGAAAAACCGTAATTGATATCCCGGTCAAGGAAGTCGGTTAGGTCGGTTCTGCTTGCCAGAGTCGTCACGATGTCCAGATTGCTCTTATCTTTCATCGAAGCCAGAACCATCTCTTTGGTCTTAACACCCCGGACGACAGGTGGCCGCTGGAATGAGATACCGATACCCAGCCTTGCCCTTTCATCCACAGGCATTCCGGTGATGTCTTCGCCTTTGAATAAGATACTACCGCGAGTGACCTGATATTTGGATAAGCCCATAATGGTCATTAACAGGGTGGTTTTGCCGCTACCATTGGGCCCGAAGAGTACGTGGGTTTCTCCGGTTCCGATAGTTAGATTGACGCCGTGCAGGATTTCCTTACCTTCTACGGCAACGGTCAGGTTCTTAATTTCAAGCATAGCTTGACCTCACATTTTTTGTGTTTAATTACCGCCGTCCAGTGACGGGTGTTCGGTTTGCACATACCATGCCGCTGGGTCTTTCAGAAACTCATAGTAATCGAGTAGGACGAGTTTGTGTTCTCTTTCCTCGGCGGTGATGGTTACATAGAAGTCCTTTTCTGCTCCCGCACCGACCTGCTCACTGCGATTGTGGTAGAAATCATAGGACTTGTCTTCCATCTCCATTGCTTTTCGGATAGTGTCAAATTCTGTTTGGTTGGCTTTTGCAGATGAAGCGGACTTTTCAATTTCTCTGGCGAAAATGGTTCTCTGAGTTTTGCCGCCATCCGGTTTGAAATCGATAGGAATCCACGATTTGGATTTGCGAATATTTTCATAGATTTGCTCGAACTTTTGACGGTGGTAATCTTCTGTGTTTACCAGGGACTCCAGCAACTTTCTGCCGAGTTCGTTGCCACTCTCACGGCTAGCCTTAAGATAGAAAGCCTTGCCGTCAATTTCCATCTGGATAGCGTATTGGAGCGCTTGAGTGGTCTTTTCCTGTTCTATCGACATTTAAGCCTCCGTCGCCGGTATCTAAATTCAGTGCGGGGGTGTTTTTATTAATTTACCCCGAATGACGGTAGAGGTATGTAACTAATGTCTCATTATAGCAGGACGTAAGCAATGATAGGTATTTATGGGGACTTTTGTCTCCGGATCCCATTTCCTTCTTTTCATGGCTGCTTTCTCCCTGCTACCAGCCATTTTACTCCCTTAACCTACAGCCTGTCTTAATGGGGAGCAGTATAACAGCATCACTTTTCGTTGCCTCGATGAGTCTTTTTTCCTCTTCTATATTCATGTCTATATATTACAACGCCAGTCAAGGGGAAAAAGTTTCAGAATAATATAAATTCAGTTAAGATATTGAATTCTTACTATTTATACCTAATTGTTATCGACTACGGTCGTTGTCGGTCAGAGGAGTAAGGTTCAATAGACATCAATACAAAAGACATCAATACAAAAAAACAGTTAAAACCAGACCCTGATTTTGACCACCTAATAATAACTATCAGGCCGAAGCTGCCGTTCAAGCCCATCTTTCAGGTGGTGGTGACAAGGGAAGGGTCAGACATTCGTATAGTTAACGAGCCCCTTAGAGGCTCGCCCGTGTTTCTGGCGGAGACGGGGAGGGGAGAGTTCATCTCTCCCCGAAACACGGTTTTGGTTTATGTCGTTCCAAGGCTGCCCTTTATAATCTTACAAATACCGGCCTAAATAATTCGCCGTATGTACAGCTATACTAAAGGCAAATCAATAGCTAAATAGCTACTCGTTGGGATAAGCAGCGGGTACTGAAGCCCTAAAGTCGTACCGTTAATAGTTTACATTGCATCTTAGCAACCATATAAGCTTTTCTTTTATTACCCCGTCACATCACGCTTGCGGAATAGATATAAACCTAACACCAGGAATACCAGACTGTAGATGCCCAGCGTGATAAATGCATGTGGCAGACTCGGTAGTGTCTCGGTTGTGCCACCGCTACCAAGACCCCCGCCGAACCCATGGGGGAGATTGATCAAGGCGGTGAGGGCGTTTACGTTGGCGCTCAGCAGGTAGTCCGGCACGCTAGCGATCCAACCACCGGCCAGCCTCATGAAAGTGGTGACGATAGTTTCCAAAAAAACCACGCCGATACCGGTGGCGATGCCCGGCATAGCGGAGCGGCCGACAATGGCCATGAGGAAGCCCAGCAGGGAAAATGGCATAATAATGTAGAAAGTACGCCAGAACTGGAGGAATTGCGCCCAAAGGTAAGAACCTGTGGCAAAGCTGAAGTTGAAGGCGTAGCCGCCGATAGCCGTGGTAATCAAGCCCATGATGAAACCGGTGGCGACCCCGATTACCATGCCAATCAGAATGAGAATCCCCAACGAAACGAGTTTGGCGGTGAGGAACTTAAAGCGGCTCTCACTTGAAATGAGAGCTGTACGGATAGTGCGCCAGTTGTATTCATTACCAACGGAACTGGCCGTCAGGATGATTGCCAGCACAATGCCAAACGATGATATCAACGACAGCGCGAAGGGAATGGCCACCGGGAGCCCCAGCAGATTCTGGATATTACCCATGGCATGACCGTCGGCGGGCAGGTTGATTTTTGATATTGCCAGAAGCAGCAGGTTTACGATGGCTATGATACCGACAAGTATGGCAAGAAGAACCTTGGTCATCTGACGTTTGCGCAGCTTGAAGAGCTCAGCTCCAATCATCCGACCTAATCCCGAAAAGGGTGCTCCGATTTTTACGGGAGAAATTATCTTACTCACGTGTCTCGCCTCCGGTCAGCTGCAGGAAGACGCTTTCCAGACTGGTGGTGCGGTTAACCAACTCGGCGACGAAGATGCCTTTCTCCGCCAGCACCCGGTTGACATCAGCACCCCGATCCCGGGGCACGTCTATCACCAGGTAATCGCCCTCTCTTTTTACTGATTCTACCCACGGTAGGTTGCTCAGTATCGCTGTCGCCTGTTCCATATTGTCTGCCCTGATTTGCAGCTGGTTGCCCTGTGAAAGGAGCTCTTTTACAGGGGCGTTGGCGATGACAACGCCCTGTTTGATGATGGCGACGTGGTCACAGACCAGTTCCACCTCGTGCAGCAGGTGGCTGCAAAGCAGAATCGCCCGGCTCTCATGCGCCAGTTTGGGGATGAGGTCGCGTATCTCCTTGGTGCCGGCCGGGTCCAGCCCGTTGGTCGGCTCATCCAATAGTACTAGCTCGGGATCACGCAACAGCGTCGAGGCAATGCCCAGCCGCTGCTTCATTCCCATAGAGTATTGGCCATACTGGTCCTTGGCCCGATCCGACAGGCTCACCCGCTCCAGCACTTCGGCGATCTTGTTTTTCGAGATGCCGCCGATGGATTTGGCTAGCGCTTGGAGGTTATCCCAACCGGACAAGTAGGGATAGAAAGCAGGTTCCTCGACAATGGCCCCTATGCGCCGGAGGGCGGCCCAGCGGTTGCCGTCCTGCTTCGCCCCCAGTT